>JBAVOF010000077.1:0-11635 GCA_049691835.1 Polyangiales bacterium | reverse complement strand
CGACCGCGTCAATCCGGTCGTCTACCTCTTTGGCTCGAGCACGCGCGCCACGATTTGGAAGGACCTTGCCGAGACCTACCAGCCCTCCGATGACGAGACCGACATCCGACAAGGGCTCAGCCACCTGCTCGGCAAGGGTGAGGATCAGGGGCTGGGCTCGGTCGTCGTCATCACCGACGGGGCCGATACTCGCTTCCGGGCCGAAACGCTGGGCCTGGACGCCAACGCCCCACCGGTGAACGCGATCGTGATCGGTGGAGACGACCCACTGGACGACCAATCGATCGTGTCGTTGCGAGCTGACGCGACGGCGTACGTAGGCGTTCCAGCGGTGATCCGTGCGGAAGTGCGCGCCGTCGGCAAGCTCAAGCAGAGCCCGCTTCGGGTGCAGCTCTGGCACGAGAGCAGCCCCGAACAGGAAGCCCTGGTCGAGCTCGACCCGAGCGGACGAGGCACCGTAGCATTCGAAGTGACCCCGCAACGAGTCGGACGCTCGCTCTACCGTCTGTTGATCCCCACGGACCCCAAAGACGAAGTGCCTCAGAACAACAATCGAGCCGCGCTGTTGCGAGTCGGTCGGGAGCGCTTGCGCGCGCTGCTCGTGGCCGGTCACCCAAGCTGGGACGTCCGATTCCTCCGTGACTTCCTCAAGCGGGACGGGTCGGTGGATCTCGTGTCCTTTTTCATCCTGCGGGCCCCGGCCGACCTGACCGCCGCACCGACCAACGAGCTCGCCTTGATTCCATTCCCGACTGACGAGCTCTTTCGAGAGCATCTCGGGAGCTTCGATGTCGTGATCTTCCAGAACTTCGACTACGCGCCATACGAGATGGAGACGTACCTGCCACGCATCCGAGACTACGTGCAGCGCGGCGGCTCCTTCGTGATGATCGGCGGCGATCGATCGTTCGCGGAGGGCCGTTACGCCGGGACACCGATCGAGGAAATCTTGCCGGTGAAGATCGGAGCACCGAACGTTCTGAAGGGAAGATATCGCGCCGAGGTGAGCAAGGATCTGGTGCGACACCCGATCGTGGCGCTTGGTCCTGACCCGGTGCTCACCAGGCAGACGTGGAGGGCGCTTCCCGCGTTGCACGGCGCCAACATCGTGAGCGCGGTCAAGCCGGGTGCGCAGGTTCTGCTGCATCACCCTCGCGCCCGACTCAACGGGGGCGCTCCGCTGCCGATTCTCGTCGTTGGTGAAGCGGGCAGAGGTCGAGTCGCCGCGATGACCGCCGATGCCTCGTGGCTATGGCGGTTTGCGGCGGACGACGCGACCGTCGGCTCGGACGAATACGAGCTGTTTTGGGACCGGATGATTCGATGGCTCACGCGCGATCCGCTCTTGGAGCCCGCCAGGCTGTCAACCGATAGGGAGCGCTATGGGGCCGGCGGCGAGATCTCCGTCTCGGGTCGGCTCAGAGATGATGGTTACCGGCCAATTGCACAGCAATCCGTGGAGCTGCGGGTTCAACCCGCGGATCAGGGCAGTGCAGCCGCAGTCGTGGAGACCGGCCAGGACGGACAACTGCGCGCGACGCTGCGCGCGCCCAGCGATCCGGGCGCGTATGAGGTGGTCGCGTTCGTGTTGGGGAAGGAAGTTTCGCGTGAGGTGTTCCTCGTCGAAGAGAGTGGCGACGAGCTCGCGGACCTGGAAGCCATTCCCGAACAGCTCGAAGCGCTTGCTGCACAAACGGCAGGCCGCGTGTTTCTGGGGATCGAGGACGTTCCGTCCTTGTCCGAGCTCGCGTCGACGACACGGCGGGCCGCCGGTCTCGTCTCGAAGCAACCTCTGTCCAACCCGTGGTTCATCTTTTTCACCGTGATGCTCTTGGGCCTCACTTGGGTGCTCCGAAGGCGCTGGGGACGCCGATAGATCCATGCGGTCCACCAAGCTTCGCGGCGCGCGCACGAACAACCTCCGGTCGATCGACCTGGATATCGCGCCGGGCACCTATCTGGCAATCGTAGGCCCTTCGGGCGCAGGCAAGTCGTCGCTCGCGTTTGGAACGCTCTATGCGGAGGGGCAGCGACGCTACGTCGAGAGCTTCAGCGCTTACGCGCGCCAGTTCCTGGAACGCCTTTCGAGACCTCCTGTGGACGAGCTCGACCCAGTACCCGTCGGCATCGCCGTGGACCGCCAAGCGCCGGTCAGAACCAGCCGTTCCACGGTCGGGACCATGACGGAGATAGCGGACTACGCGAAGCACCTTTGGGCGCATGCCGCGGAGCTCCACTGTCCGGGTTGCGGACAGCTCGTCCATCGCGATGCGCCCACGCGCGCGGCGCAGACAGTCATGAGCGAGCTTGCCGGGGAGAAGCTTCTGGTCACCTATCCAGTCGCCGTCGCCGATGAGGAGCACTTCATCGGCGTCCGTGAGGGGCTGCTGCGGGACGGCTATCGACGCGTTCGGGTCCACGGCGAGGTGCGCGACCTCGATGATGTTCGACCAAGCGAGGTCACGAACGGCCGGAGCACACACCTCCACGTCGTGGCCGATCGCACCATGGCGCGCGAGAGAGATCAGGCTCGCTTGGTCGAGGCGCTCGAAGACGCGATGCGACGGGGCGGCGGCCAGGCGACCGTCTGGTCGGTGGGAGGTGCGGAGCTGGGCTTTTCCGAAGGGCTTCATTGCCCTGGCTGCAACCGCTCCTTTCGCCCCGCAACGCCCGGCCTTTTCAGCTTCAACAGCCCCATCGGGGCTTGCGAAACCTGTCGCGGATTCGGACGCACCATCGAAATCGACCTCGATCGCGTGATTCCGGATTACGCATTGTCGCCCGATGATGGTGCGATTCGCGCATGGCAGGGCAAAGCGACGAGCTGGGAGCGCCGCGAGCTCAAGAAGAACGCGGCCAAGGCGGGAATCCCGCTCGACAAGCCTCTGCGTGATTGGACCTCAGAGCAGCTCGCCTGGCTCATCGACGGGGACGACAAGGGCTACCCCAAGGGGTGGTGGGGCATTCGAAACTGGTTCAAGTGGATGGAATCGCGCGCGTACAAGATGCACGTTCGCGTGTTTCTCTCGCGCTACCGAAAATACGAGACCTGCCGAGACTGTCACGGCACGCGGCTCCGGCCCGAAGCGCTAGCCTGGCGCATCGACGGGCTCAGCCTTCCGCAGCTCTTTGCCCTGCCGGCCTCGGCCGCGCTGTCCTTCTTGAACCGGCAGGAGAAGCGATTTGCTGGCGATGCAGGCGCCGCGCTCCTATGGCGCGAGGCGATCGGACGACTTCGGGCGCTGCACGATGTGGGTCTCGGCTATCTTTCCTTGGATCGCACCTCGCGGACGCTCTCGGGAGGCGAAACTCAACGCGTCGCGCTCACCAGCGCACTCGGGGCCACGCTCAACGGTGCGATGTTCGTCCTCGACGAACCCACGGTGGGTTTGCACCCACAGGACGTGGAGCGCCTGCTCGGGGTAGTTCGCGCCTTGGCGCAGGACGAGAACATCGCCGTGGTCGTGGAGCACGACCCAGAGATGATCCTGGGAGCGGATCGGGTGGTCGAGCTCGGTCCCGGTGCCGGCGAGAACGGCGGCCGCATCGTCTTCGACGGGACCCCAGCTGCGCTCCGCAGAGCCAGCACGGCCACCGCCACCGCGCTGAAGAAGCGTGGAACCGTATCGCGGGCTCGGCGCGTAGCGAAGGGCTGGATCGAGCTAAAGGGGGCGTCTGGGCACAACCTGTGTTCGGTCGACGCCTCGTTCCCGCTCGGCGTCATGACTTGCGTGACCGGTGTCAGCGGCTCGGGAAAGAGCAGCTTGGTGCTCGAAACCTTGCTCCCAGCCGTTCAAGGTCGGCTCGGCATGAAGGCCGACGGTGTCCCCCTACCCATCGAGAGCCTGACCGGGATCGAATCCCTCCAGGGTGTGATCGGCGTCGATCAATCTCCACTTGGCCGAACTTCGCGCGGAAACGCCGCGACATACTTGAAGATTTGGGATGTTTTCCGAGCGCGGTTTACCCAGCAGCCGCTCGCGAAGGAGCGGGGCTACAAGCCCGGGTTCTTCTCGTTCAACGTGGCAGGCGGGCGCTGCGAGGCCTGCAGGGGTGACGGCGCAGAGACGGTCGAGATGCAATTCTTGGCGGACGTGGTCTTCAGCTGTCCGGAGTGCCAAGGGCGACGGTTCGTAGGTCCCGTCCTCGACGTCACCTACAAGGGTCTGGACATCGCCGGTGTCCTCGAGCTCACGGCACAGCAGGCCGCCGAGCACTTTGCAGACGATGCGCTCATCGCTCGGGCCCTGCAGCCGCTGCGTGACGTGGGACTCGGCTACCTCCGCTTGGGCCAACCGCTCAACACGCTCTCGGGGGGCGAGGCGCAACGGCTCAAGCTTGCCGAGGCGCTTCTTCGGGCGACGCCGGGCTCGCTCTTGATTTTCGACGAGCCGACCGCAGGCCTTCACGCCAACGACGTCGAGCCCTTGATGAAGGTTCTCGATGGCTTGGTCGAGCGAGGCGACACCGTGGTGGTCGTCGAGCACGACATGCTGGTAGCGGCGCACGCCGACCACGTGATCGATCTCGGACCAGGCGCGGGCGGTGAGGGCGGGCGACTCGTTGCGGCCGGCACGCCCGAGCAGGTGGCGAGGAAAAAGGCGTCTCGGACCGCCCCGTACCTGAGCAGAGCGCTGGGAAACAAGGTACGGGCAAAGCGCACCCCCATCCGCAAGAAGGGCAGCATCGCCGACGCACCGAATCGCGAGATCCGCATCGCGGGCGCCCGGGAACATAACCTAAAGGACGTCACCGTACTCATCCCGCGCGATCAGCTCGTCGTCCTCACCGGCCCGAGTGGAAGCGGCAAGAGCACCTTGGCATTCGACGTCCTGTTCGCAGAGGGGCAGAGACGGTATTTGGAGACCTTATCGCCGTATGCGCGCCAGTACATGCCGCAGCTTCCGAGGCCGGCAGTCGACCAGGTCCTCGGCGTTCCCCCGAGCGTGTCGCTCGAACAGAGGATGACGCGGGCCGGGGCCAACTCTACCGTGGCCACCGTGACCGAGGTATCGCACTACCTTCGCTTGATCTGGGCACGGATCGGGGTGCTGCACTGCGTGGAGTGCAACGTGCCCATCACAGCGCGCCCCGCGTCCCAACTGATCGCCAACGTGCAGCGCCGGTTTGGCAACCGAAAACTGAGCTTGCTGGCGCCCGTGGTGCGTGGTCGCAAGGGCATTCACCGAGAGCTGCTCAAAAAGGCCATGAAGGACGGGTTCACGGAAGCCAGAATCGACGGAGAGCTGCGAGCCCTGGAGCCAGGGATGAAGCTCGACCGCTACACTGAGCACGACGTCGAGCTGGTCGTGGCTCGCGTCTCGGCCAGTAGCCCCGAGCTCCTCGACTTGCTCGAGAGAGCGCTGAAGGTTGGTGACGGCGCGGCGTGGGCGATCGCCGGACAGGACGAGATGCAGCTGTCCAGCAAACAGGCGTGCCCGAAGTGCGGGCGCGGGTATCCGGAGCTCGATCCGCGTTTTTTCTCCTTCAACACGCGCCACGGCCAGTGCCCGGCATGCGAAGGTCGCGGCGAGATCGTGAAAAAGGCAAAGCGCGGCCGGCGTCGGGACAGCACGGTCGAATCGCACCCTTGCGAGCAGTGCGGACAGACCCGCCTTTCGCCGCTGGCCCGTGGGGTCACCGTCGACCAGATGCCGATCACCCAGCTCTTCGATCAGAGCGTGTCGGAGGTGATCGAAACGCTTCGTCAGCTGGACCTCGCAGGACGGGACGCGACGATCGCGAAGGCGCCACTACATGAAGCGCTGCGCAGGCTCTCGTTCCTCGAGGAGGTCGGTTTGGGCTACCTGGGCCTAGGCCGCGCGGCGAACACGCTCAGCGGTGGTGAAATGCAGCGGGTGAGACTGGCGGCTCAACTCGGGAGCGGGCTCACGGGCGTGCTGTACGTGCTCGACGAGCCCACGATTGGACTGCATCCCCGCGACACGGGGCGCCTCCTGGGCGCGCTCCGCGGACTCGTCGACCGGGGCAACTCCGTCCTGGTCGTCGAGCACGATGCCGATACGATTCGCGCCGCGGATCACGTGATCGATGTCGGTCCGGGGGGAGGCAAGCACGGTGGGCGGATCGTCGCCCAAGGTGCGCTACGAAACATGAAAGGGTCGGTCACCGCAGCCGCCCTTCAACGGCCCCCCAAGGTCCCCGCGCGGCGGCGCCCCACGAGAGACGTCTCGTGGCTCCAATTGACCGGGGTGAGCCACCACAATCTGAAGAGCGTGGACGTTCGTTTCCCTCTACGGCGGATGATCGCGATCACCGGCGTCAGCGGTTCCGGGAAGAGCTCGCTGGTTCGCGAGGTCTTGCTGCGGGCCACCCGCGAGGCCGTCGGCATGGTCAACGATTTCCCGGCGGGCGATTTCCAAGAGATCACCGGCTTCCAATCGTTGAAACGCGCGATCGAGATCGATCAGAGTCCCATCGGACGCACGCCGCGTTCGGTACCTGCAACCTACGTGGGCATCTGGAATACAGTCCGTCAGCTCCTGGCGGGGACGCCCGAAGCGCGTGCGCGCGGCTATACCGCCAGCCGGTTTTCGTTTAACGTCGAAGAAGGACGTTGTCCAGAGTGCAAAGGGCAGGGTTCGATTCACGTGGAGATGGCGTTTCTGCCCGACGTGGACGTGCCCTGCGAGACTTGTGACGGGATGCGCTTCACCCCGGAGACGCTCTCCGTCCGGTGGCAAGGTCTCAACGCCGGCGAATTGCTGGCGCTCGAGGTCTCCGAAGCGGTCGAAGTGTTTTCGCCAGTGAAGACGATTCGCCAACCGCTCGAGCTGCTCGACGAGTTGGGCCTGGGGTATCTGCATCTCGGACAGCCCTCCAATACGCTAAGCGGAGGCGAGGCCCAGCGGATTAAGCTCGTATCCGAGCTTGCGGCAGGGCTCAACACGGGGCCGACTCTGTACGTGATGGACGAGCCGACGACGGGCCTTCATCGCGACGACGTCGACCGGCTTCTCGGCGTGCTCAACCGGTTGGTGGAACGAGGCGATACGGTGGCGGTGATCGAGCACCATCCCGACGTGATGCTGGCGGCCGACTGGATCGTCGATCTCGGCCCCGAAGGCGGCATCCTGGGTGGGCGGGTCGTCGCCGAGGGAACGCCGGAAGCCATCGCCAAGCGCAAGCACAGCCACACGGGTCGAGTCCTACGGCGCCAACTAGGCGAGAGCGTGGTGGCAGCGGCCCGGGGGCTGCCGCTTAGTGGCTCCCCAGCTCCCTGAGGTCGGGCCCCGACCAGAGCGGGACCGACAACCGTCGCTGAAGGTCTGCGGCAGTCAAACCATGTCGAACCTCGCGGACCCGAACGCCGTCCGCGCTGAAATCGAACACTGCGACCGGGCAAATCAGGCGCGTGATCTGGATCCCGGATTCGGACTGCGGCCCGACGAGCGAGGCCAGGTCACCGAGCGTGGCAGCGCTCAAGCCGATCACCGGGCAACGCAGGCCAGAAAGGTCTCCATCGCTGATCGCGCACCCTTGCGGTGACACGGCGCGCACTTCAACGAAGGCGAGCTGCGCCGGCCCCTGGTCTCTACTCTTACCCTGCGCTTGGATCGCGCTTCGCAGAGCCTGTGGAAGCCCGGTACCGAACCAAATTTCGGCGCGGAGCGCGCACTCCTGCGCGGCGCGCGCGAGAACTCGCTCGAGATCAGCTGCGTGCTCGGGCGATGGCATCGGTAAACCGCCGGAACAGATACCGCGAGTCGTGCGGCCCTGCAGCGGCTTCGGGGTGATACTGAACGCTGAACGCCCCGGTTTCCAGATGTTCGATCCCCTCGCAGGTGTCGTCGTTCAGGTGTCTGTGAGTCAACTCGCACTTGTTTTTCAGCGACGCGACATCCACGCAGAAACCGTGGTTCTGGGTCGTTATCTCGATGCGACCGGTCTTCAAGTCCTTGACTGGCTGATTGAGACCGCGATGGCCGAACTTGAGCTTGTAGGTCTGCCCTCCGAGCGCGAGACTCATCAGTTGGTGGCCGAGACAGATTCCGAACATAGGGCGTTTGCCTAGAAGCTGCCCCACCGTCGCAACCCCACCCGAGACCGCTGCCGGGTCGCCCGGCCCGTTCGAGAGAAAGATCCCGTCGGGATTCAGCGCAAGCACCGCGTCGGCGCTAGTCGCTGCAGGAACGACCGTGACCCTGCACCCCTCGTCGACCAGGCAGCGCAAAATGTTGAGCTTCACGCCGAAGTCCATCGCGACGATGTGCCAGGGTCGCCCGTCTTCACGCGGTTTGGACCAGACACCGGTTCCTTGGGTCCACTCGTAGATTTGGGAGGTGGTGACTTCGCCGGTGAGATTTTGGCCGATCATCGGAGGTGCCGCTGTGGCGCGATCGTGAAGCGTTGCTGGGTCTTCGGTACCGATTGCCGCCATCTGCGCGCCAACGTCTCGAATGCGACGGGTCAGCGTCCGAGTGTCGACCCCGGTGATTCCCACTATGCCCCGCCTCTTGAGATAGGCGTCCACCGAATCCCTGGTCCGCCAGTTGCTCTCGATCGCGGAGAGCTCACGCACGACGAACCCGCGGAGGGAAGGGCGTTCGGCTTCACCGTCTTCAATCGTGATGCCGGTGTTTCCGATTTGCGGCGCGGTCATCGTAACGATTTGGCCGCAGTACGAAGGGTCGGTCAGCACCTCTTCGTACCCGGTCATGCCGGTCGTGAACACCGCTTCGCCCACCGCCGCACCATCGGCCCCAAAGCTCGTCCCAGCAAACCGGGTTCCATCTGCGAGTACGAGGTGTGCCATCTTGGTCATGTTCGCTGCTCGTGCACGACTTTGCCCCCGACAATCGTCATGACGGGCCTACCCCTGAGCTCACGTCCGAGCAGCGGCGTGTTGTGCGATTTGGAGCGTAGCGCGTCTGCCTCGAGAATCCATCGGGCCTCCGGATTCAGGATTGTGACGTCCGCCCGTCTCCCTTCCCGCAACGAGCCCCCTTCGAAATCTGGGATCAGGCGTCCCGGCGCGGTCGAGAGGGTCTCGACAAAGCGTAGCGGCTTGAGCACCCCGTCGCGGACGAGCTCGAACAACGACCCAATCGCCGATTCGAGACCGTTGATACCCACCGAAGCCGCTTCGAACTCGCAGTCCTTCTCGAGCTCGCTGTGGGGAGCATGGTCGGTCGCGACGCAATCGATGGTTCCGTCCGCGAGTGCCTCTCGCAAGGCCTGCCGGTCTTCTTCTTCGCGAAGTGGCGGGTTGACCTTGCAATAGGTGTCGTAGTTGAGAAGTGCTTCGTCCGTGAAGAGCAGGTGATGGGGAGTGACCTCCGCCGATACTTGCAGACCGCGGGCCTTGGCCTCGCGAATCAGCCGAACTGCGCCCAGACTCGATATGTGCGCGACGTGATACCTGGCGCCGGTCATCTCAGCGAGAATCAGGTCCCGAGCCACGATGACGTCCTCGGCTGCGCGCGGCCAGCCCCGAAGCCCGAGTCGGGTGGAGCGCGCGCCTTCGTGCATCTGCGCCCCTTCCGTCAGGTGGTGGTCTTCGCAATGCTGGCTCACGAGGAGGTCGAAGGTGCGGGCGTACTCCATGGCGTGCCGCATCACAGCCGCGTTCATCACGCAACGGCCGTCATCGCTCACTCCGATTGCGCCGGCCTCGCGGAGATCGGCCATCTCGGTGAGCTCGACGCCCTTCTGGCCCTTCGTGACCGCACCGAACGGCAGGAGCCTCGTACCGGCGTGCTGGTCCGCACGCGCCATCATCATCTCGGTGATTGCACGGTTGTCGTTGGTCGGCTTGGTATTCGGCATCGGACAAACAGCCGTGAACCCGCCTGCAGCAGCCGCATTCAACCCGGACGCAATGTCCTCTTTGTACTCCTGGCCCGGTTCCCGAAGGTGGACGTGCAGGTCGATGAAACCCGGGCAGACCCAGTGTCCCGACGCGTCCACGATTCGCACCCCTTCGCTCGCTTGGTAGCGGGCGCCGGCATCGCGACCCACGTCTTTGATTCGTCCGGCCTCGATGACGACGTCAGCATTTTCGTCGAGCCCTCGTGATGGATCGACAACGCGCCCGCCCCGGAGGACGATCAGCGGGATCAACATAGCGGTCCGCGCTTACGTGACGGACCCAAACCAGTCAACCCGGGTCAGCCGGCCTTGCGGTGAAGATCGTCATCGTCGGCCGCCGCGACGGTGCCGACTGAGGAAGAAACCTTGGCATGTGACTTCTTCTCTTCGACCCGCTTCTTCATCGTCATGACCTTGCGGTACACCGCCGCAAAGTCTTTGTTGCGCGTGGCCATCGAGGGGGTGCCACCGCGCAATAGGGTTTGCAGGATGAATTCGAGAACCTGAATCTCGCCTTCGGAGAAACTGTTGCTGATGCGCATGCGATCGGATCTACCACCGGTCCCGCTAGATGACAATCAGTGACTTGCAATGTAGGGCCACAAACGGTCATCTTGAGCCGAGCTTTGGTAGACAACCCCCCAGAACCGCAGCCTTTCCAGGGCGGGGCATATCGTCGTCGGCGATCGCGTTCCCCGCTGGATCTGCGTTACACGGTTGACAAATGGACCGGCGCCGCGGTTGTTCGCGGGTCGGCTAGTGGTCCGCCGCCGTAACTCGAACGATCTCGTCGATCGTCGTGATGCCCTGGAGCACTTTGTTCAGCCCGGCCATACGCAGCGTGGAAACCCCATCGCGAACCATCTCGTCCTTCAGCTCCGCGGTCGACCCGCCCTGCAGCACGATCTCGCGCAGCCGGTCCTTGAAAGGCATCACCTCGTATAGCGCGACGCGGCCCTTGTACCCGGTGTCGTTGCAAACCTTGCAACCCGTGCCACGGAAGGCGACTACGTTCGGAATCTCTGCTTCCGGGAAGCCGACATCGAGGAGCACCTGCTCATCGGTGGGCACCTGGACCTTGCACTCTTGGCAGATCTTACGAGCAAGACGCTGGGCAACCACCAGGTTCACCGAAGCTGTGACGAGGAACGGCTCGACGCCCATGTTGAGCAGACGGGTCACCGTGCTCGGGGCATCGTTGGTATGCAGCGTCGAGAGTACCAAATGGCCCGTCAAGGCGGCCTTGACGGCGATCTCTGCAGTCTCGAAGTCACGAATCTCGCCGACCATGATGATGTCCGGATCCTGGCGAAGAAACGAGCGCAAAGCAGCCGCGAAGTTCAGGCCGATGTCTTCGTGCATTTGCACCTGATTGATGCCCATCAAGTTGAACTCGATCGGATCTTCCGCCGTGCTGAGGTTAGTCCCGACTTCGTTCAGATCGGACAGCGCCGAGTAGAGCGTCGTCGTCTTTCCCGAACCCGTGGGTCCGGTGACGAGCACCATTCCGTACGGCTGATGAATCGCGTCGCGGAAGTCCGAAAGCGGTTTCTGCTCGAATCCGAGCTTCGTCATGTCGAGCTGCAAATTCGACTTGTCGAGAAGGCGGAGGACTATCTTCTCGCCCCAGAGGGTCGGGACGCAAGAAACGCGATAGTCCATCTCGCGGCCCTTGCCGAGCTTGAGCTTGATGCGTCCATCTTGAGGCAGTCGCCGCTCAGCGATATCGAGCGAGGACATGATCTTGAGGCGGGAAGCGATCGCATTCTTGAGCTTGATCGGTGGCGTCATCTCTTCGTGCAGG
>JBAVOF010000076.1:0-7566 GCA_049691835.1 Polyangiales bacterium | reverse complement strand
CCTGGGTCATGCCCATCTCGGCGAAGACGTCGAGCGCTTCCTGCCGAATCGGCCCGCGGCAGACGATCAGAACGGTCATGTCCTCGCAGCTGAACGAGCGCACCCACTCGGACTCGGACAGGCCGAGTCGTCGATCCCGATGAACGAGCGGGTTGTGCATGTATCCGTCTGAATTCATCAGTGGAACTCGCGCTGAACCGCCTGCAAGGGCTCAGGCGTGTAGTGCGACAGGTAGAAGTTGAGGTTCTTGGCTAGCGCAGCCCGTACATCGGTTGGCATGACGATCTCGGAGATCGACCCGAGGCTAAGCGCCTCCTTGGGGTTCATGAGCTCCCGCTCGTACCGCGCGTTGAACGCTGCGTCCTGCTCTTTTACCCACTTCGCTACGTCCGCCTTTGCACTCTCTTGGGAAGCACCGGCATCGAGCGCTTCTTGCAACCGCGACTCCGCGCGTTCGCGCATCTCGCGCATCTCTTTCTTATAGACGAACTCCTTGCCTGCCGGTCCCATCACGGCGACGCGTGTGGTCGGAAGCGCCATGACGTGATCGGCGCCCGTCGCGTAACAGTTGAAGGCTGCGTACGCCCCGCCAAAGGCATTGCGGATGATCAGTAGCAGGCGCGGCGTACGGAGATCGATGATCGAGTCGAGCATCGCCCGACCCGCTTGCACGATGCCACGGCTTTCCTGATCGCGTCCGGGCAGGAAGCCGGTCGTGTCCTCCATGAAAATCACTGGGATGTTGTAGAGATTGCAGAAGCGAATGAATCGGGAGTTCTTGAACGCTGCGTCGACATCGATCTGCCCTGAAGCCACCGCGCTGTTGTTGCAGACGAAACCCACCACATGGCCGCCAAGGCGGCCAAACGCGGTGATCGTGTTTCGAGCCCGTTGCGGCTGAAGCTCGAAGTAGTCGCCGTGATCGCAGATCTGCTGAAGGATGATGCTGACGTCGATCGGTGTGTTGAAACCGGTTGGCGAATTGAATGCCTTCCGAAGCAGGGTGGCTATCTCTCCTGTCGGACGGTCGATCGGGTCGGAAGTGGGCTGATAGGGGGCGAATTCGTGATTATTTCCTGGCAGATAGCTGAGTAGGCGTCTGGCGGTTCTCAGTGCGCCCACCTCATCGCGAACCGTCAAATCCACGACACCGCTTTGGCCATGCACGCCGGGACCACCCAACTCATCGGCGGTAACGTCCTCGCCGAGCACGGATTTCACGACGCCGGGCCCGGTGAGACCGAAAAAGGTGTTGGACGGCTGAATCATGAAACTGCCCTGCCGAGGCAAGTACGCACCGCCTCCTGCGTTGTAGCCGAACATGCACATGATGCTTGGCACCACGCCGCTGATCTTGCGGAGCGCCGTGAACGCCTCGGCATAGCCGTCGAGGCCGCCAATCCCCGCTGGCACGAACGCACCCGCGCTGTCGTTCATCCCAACCAATGGCATCCCTTGCCGACCGGCCAAGCGAATGAGGTTGGCGAGCTTGGTCCCATTGGTCGCGTCCATGGAGCCCGCGCGGACCGTGAAATCGTGGCCGTACAGAGCCACTTCGCGCCCCTCGACGCTGATCAATGCCGTGACGATCGAGGCTCCGTCCAAATTGGGACCCCAGTTCTGATACAGAATCGTCGGCTCGGTGCCGGGGTCACGGAGCACGTCCATGCGCTCCCAGACCGTCATGCGACGCTTTGCGTGCTGCCTCCCGATCTGCACCGGGCCTGCTGCCGTTCGCGGGCGGGTACGAAGCTGCTGACCCTCCCGAATCGCCGCATCGTAGGGGCCGCCTGCCCTCGCCTCTTCGGCTGAGGCGCGCTTGTCTGCATCCGATTCGAACGGATTGCGAAGGCTTGGCGTCAGGAGTTGCTTGTCGGCCATGACTACATTTGCCTACATCGGGTTGCGCCCGAGGCTCGGGCTCCGCAGCGCACGGCCTTGTACGGGTTTTGGGGCCAAAATGCCAGTGAACACCCTCTGGCTGCTTAGAGCCCTGTGCCAGCCGCCCAGAAATGCGCGAAAATGCAAGGCTTCACGCCTGTCGACGAGGAAAACCCCGGCGCGCTGGCAGTGGAGACAAGCGCAGCGCGAGAAGCGGCGGAGCCGGCGATCCACGGCTGGCGGGCGGCGGGCCTCAGGGCCCGATAGACTGAATCTGATGGGGGTCGAGGCAGCGGAAGAGAAATACGGACGGCTGGGGTCTCCTCCTTCCGCAGAGACGCTCGCGTCTTGCACCCCACTGAGCGCGGCGGAGCGTTGGTCGATGGTCAATCAGATCACCGGTCGGCACCTGGTTACCATGCTGGTCTGCGCGGGGGTCGCGTACCTCGGCCTGGCGTTGGGTCAGTGGGGGGCCGATCTGGACCAGACCCGGCTCAAACTGATGACAACCTACGGGCTCAGCGGGGCAGCTATGCTCGCCTCGGGTTGGCGCGCACACCGGCAACCGCCGCCGCCCATGTGGTCGGTCCACATCGGCGGCGTGCTCTTCCTCGTGATCACGGCGACCGTCACCCTCGGCTACGCCCTGGGCGGGGAGCCGTCGGACTTCTACCTCTTCGTGTTGGTCCAGTTTGCCGCCGGCGCCGTGATTCACAGTCGCAGCTGGCTGTTCGCGGTCATCCTGCTCGGAGACCTCGGATGGGGGATCACCTCGCTGTCGCTGCAGGGCATCAACTGGATGCGCAGCATCGGTTACCTCTCCGGGTTTTCTGTGGTGACGGTTGGCCTCAACTACGTGCGCACCCAGAACCTCGTTCGAATGGAGGAGCTCCGGCTAGCCGCAGAGCGCGCATCACGGTCCAAGACCGAATTCATGGCCAACATGAGTCACGAGGTCCGCACGCCGATGACCGGCGTTCTGGGCCTGAGCGCCTTACTCCTGGATACGAAGCTCGATGACAAACAAGAGAAGATGGTCGCAGCGATTCGAGAGTCTGCAGAGGCGCTCATTGGCATAGTCGACGAAGTCCTGGACTTCTCACAGCTACAGAAGGGTAGTATCGAGCTCGAGCGCGGGGCCTTCGACATCAGCGCTCTCATCGACGGTGTCATCGCCCTTATGCAACCGCGCGCAGCGGCCAAGGGCCTTCAACTCGACTCCGAGATGAAGGGCTTCACGAACAGGCGCTTCATCGGGGACGGTGGTCGCATTCGGCAGATCCTGCTCAACCTGGTCAACAACGCGATCAAGTTCACTGAATCGGGATCCGTACTGATCCGTACCGAGGTCGTCGAGCGCTCCGAGCGCGTACGAATCCGGCTCACGGTCGAGGATACGGGCATGGGCATCCCGGAAGACTCGCTCGCGAAGATCTTCACCCGCTACCACCAGACCCATGTTGGCTCGAACCGCACCTCAGGTGGAAGCGGGCTGGGACTCGCGATCACCAAGCAGCTGGTCGAGTTGATGGGTGGAGAGCTCGGGGTGACCAGCGCCGTGAACGAGGGAACGACCTTCTGGGTGCATCTCGACCTCGAGCCGGGACCAGAGGACACGCTCCGGGTCGCGGACGCCACCGGTATGGGCGAGCGGTTGATCCGTGCCGGCGTGCGCGTGCTGGTCGCCGAGGACAATCCCACCAGCCGAATGGTGACCGAAGCTCTGTTGAAAAAGCTCTCGTGCAACGTGGACATCGCGGTCGACGGCCGGCAAGCGCTGCAGAAGGCGAACGACAACGATTACGACCTGGTGTTCATGGATTGCTACATGCCGCTCATGGACGGCTTTCAAGCGGCACGACGGATTCGGCGCTCGCCGAAGAATCAGCAGCTCCCGGTCATCGCACTAACCGCGAGCGTGACCGAGGAAGACCGAATCCGGTGCCTGGCCGCCGGCATGAACGACACCATCGGCAAGCCGGTCCGGATCTCGATCTTGGCCAAAGCCCTGGAACGATGGGTCCCTGTCGCGAGCAATCGATCGACTGGGCCGATATCGACGCTTCCCCCACCGGCTGCACTGGACCTCGACATGGTTCGTCGGCTCTTCTCCCTCGATGGGGAAGACGACGACTTCATGCAGGACATCATGGCGAGCTACGTTGAACAGCTCCACGAGGCGGTAGCGAAGCTCGGCGCGGCATTGGAGCTCCGCGACGTGCAGACCGCACGCTTGACGGTGCACTCCATCAAGGGCGCCAGCAAGCAGATTGGCGCATCGAGAGTCGGCGAGCTGTTTGGAAGAATCGAACGCGAGGACTGCATCGAGGCCGCGAAACAGCTCCTAGAAGAGGTCCGCGCGGAAGTACCGCGCGTCGAAACAGCCATCGACGGCTTGCTTCGCCGCTCGCGTCGAGCCGGCTAGATGTCAAGGTTGGTGACGTTGAGCGCGTTGCTCTCGATGAACGCGCGGCGCGGCTCGACTTGGTCCCCCATGAGCACGCTGAAGAGCTCTTCCGCCTCGACGGCATCGTCGATTCGTACCTGAAGAAACGTCCGCGTCTCCGGGTCCATGGTGGTCTCCCAAAGCTCCTCCGGGTTCATCTCCCCCAGGCCTTTGTAGCGTTGAATGGACAGTCCTCTTCGCGCACGCGCATCGATCGTTGTCCACAGAGCGTCCACGTCCGCTATCTCGGAAGGTTCCCCGGCCGGACGGCCGTCCTTGTCGAGTACCGTGAGCAGGAACGGAGGCTCGCCAAGAGCTCGGATGCCCTTGTAGATCTGCCGTAGCTCAGAAACCGCACCCGCCGACAGGAAGTCGAAGTCGATCGTGGTCGCGCGGCGCGCGCCGCCGTCCTGTGTCTCGATGACGATGCGCTGCCGGTCGTGCTCCTCGTCTTCCTCGACGGTCACCTCCAGCTGGCCGGCTCGTTTGGCATGGACGTAGGCTTCGAGTGCCTCGATCGCGGCCTGGACCTTCTCCCGGTCGGCCAAATCCTCGACCTCGAGGTCGGTTACGGTCACGAGCGCCTGGACGACGAGAGAGTCCGCACGGTGCCCGATATTTTCGAGCAAGCGGCGGAAACGCGCGAGGTCCTTGAACAGATTGCGCAGTGGTTCCCCGGTGAGCTGAGCGCTGCCGGCTTTCATACCGAGGATGACGTTGTCGGTACCGAGCTCGATGAGGTGCCGACTCAACGCCTCGTTGTCTTGGAGATAGCGAAACTTCTTGCCCTTCTTCATCTTGTAGAGGGGTGGCTGCGCAATGTACAAATAGCCCTTTTCGATGAGCTGCGGCATCTGACGATAGAAGAACGTCAGCAGCAGCGTGCGGATGTGGGAACCATCGACGTCGGCGTCGGTCATGATGATGACCTGATGGTAACGGAGCTTCTCGATGTCGAAGTTCTCCCCGCCTTCGACGCCGCAGCCCAGTGCCGTGATCAGAGTCCCGATCTCGGCGCTGGAAAGCATCTTCTCGAACCGCGCACGCTCCACGTTGAGAATCTTCCCACGCAAAGGCAGGATCGCCTGGAAGCGTCGATCGCGCCCCTGTTTCGCGCTACCGCCGGCCGAATCACCCTCGACGATGTAGATCTCACTCTCGCTCGCATCTTTGCTCTGGCAATCGGCGAGCTTGCCGGGAAGCGTGCTTGCGTCGAGCACGCCCTTTCGCTGCACCATCTCACGAGCCCGCCGAGCAGCTTCGCGGGCACGAGCAGCGAGCACCGTCTTTTCGACGATGCGTTTTCCCGCCTTGGGGTCTTCTTCGAGATACTGGCTGAGTTTCTCGTTGACGATGCTTTCGACGATACCCTTGACCTCGCTCGACACGAGCTTGTCCTTGGTCTGCGACGAAAACGCTGGGTCCGGGTGCTTCACCGAGATGATGGCGGTCAGCCCCTCGCGCACGTCCTCCCCAGACAGCGGATTCTTCAGGTCCTTCAGAAGTTTCTCGCGTGACCCGTACTGATTGATGACCCGCGTGAGCGCGGTGCGCAGGCCTGTGAGATGCGTGCCTCCGTCTCTATTGAAGACGTTGTTCGTGTAGGGGAAAATCGACTCGTTGTAGGAATCGCTCCACTGCATCGCGATCTCCACGTCCACTCCGTCTTTCACCGCGCGGAGGTAGATCACGTCGTCGTGCAGCGGGGTCTTTTTCTTGTTGAGGGCCTCGACGAATTCGCGAATCCCGCCTTCGTATCGGTGGGTTACTTTTTTGCCCTCGCCACGTTCGTCTTCGAGTGTGACCACTAGCCCCGCGTTGAGGAACGAGATTTCCCGCAGGCGGTTGTTCAACACCTCGAAGCTGAAATCCGTCATGGTGAAGATTTGCGGGTCGGGCTTGAATGTGACCTTTGTCCCCGTCTTGCTGCTGGTGCCGATGGGCTTCACCGGCGCCTTCGGGATGCCGCGCTCGTACTCCTGGAACCAGAGCTTGCCCTCGCGGCGAATCTCCATCTTGAGCCACTCGCTCACCGCATTGACTGCGCTCACGCCAACACCGTGCAAGCCGGCCGACACCGAGTAGCTCTCGCTGTTGAACTTTCCGCCTGCGTGCAGTTGGGTCATGACGACTTCGGCCGCGCTGACGCCCTTGCTGTGCATGCCGACTGGGATTCCGCGTCCATTGTCGATGACGGTGACCGAGCCGTCCGAGTGGACGATGACTTGGACGGCGTCACAGTGGCCGGCCAGATGCTCGTCGACTGCATTGTCTACCGCTTCCCAAACCAGGTGGTGTAGACCGCTTCCGTCGTGCGGATCGCCGATGTACATCCCGGGACGCTTCCGAACGGCCTCGAGTCCCTCAAGCACCTGGATGGCGTCTTGATCGTAGCCAGATGCAGGCCGGCTCTCTTCCGTGATCGGGGCGTCAGCCATACCGAGGTTTCTAGCCTTGAAGGGGGGTGGGTGCAAGGACTGATAGAGCCTCTAACTCATTGATCTGACATGTAAATTTCTGGCTTCCCGAAGCTCAGTCCCCGAGAACTCGCCGGCGGGTCAGTCGGACCGCGACAAGGGTGCATGGAACAAGAAAAAACGCCGTCGAACCGAGCAGCCCAATGAGATGAAAACCGGGGTTTCCGAGCACCAGAAGACCCCGTGCGCACTCCGCGAATTGATAGACCGGGTTGAGCTGCATCAGCGCCCAGAGCGCCGGGCTCGTCGGCTCGACCGGAAAGAAAGTGTTGCTGACCAAGCTCACGGGCCAGCCGATCAGGAACACCGGATAGTTCATGTGATCGATTGCGGGAACGATCGCCGTGAAGATCAATGCGAAGGATGCGATCGCGCAGCCCAAGATGAATCCGAGCACGGGCATGAACACCAGGAACGGAACCTTCACGTCGACCACTCCCAGGAGATCGAACACGGCGATAACCAAAGAGACCAGCGAGATGTTCGCCATGCCCCGAGCTGCACTCCACAGAATCTCCCCCCAGACGACGCTCGGCAACTCGACCTGAGTGGCGAGCAGGCCATCCCAGGTCTTCTGATAGAACATGCGCACGTACGCAGAGTAGAGCGCCTCGTAGAACGGCGTGCCGAAACCCGTATACGCGATCAAGCCCGCTGCAACGTAAGTCGCGTAGTTGATATCGACCCCGTGGAAGCTGAGCTCATCGACGTATTCGCCGAACCCCAGACCGAACGCGAGAAAGAAAACGACAGGCTCCAGCG
>JBAVOF010000075.1:0-3114 GCA_049691835.1 Polyangiales bacterium | reverse complement strand
TCGTGGGCGAGAACCCCGATGTCTTTGGACGGACGGAAGACGAGGGTCTCCACGCGGCGATACGGGACACCGCGCGTCTCGGACATGACTCGTTGCATCGCTGCTACTTGGTCCGGGTCCAAGATTCGCTCCATGGTGGCGAGCAAACGGTTGAACCGTTCGAGCACCGCAAGGTCATAGTTGACCGGGTCCAACAAGAGCGCATTGAGGAGCTTGCCAAATAAGAAGAAGAGACTCGGCGATTCTTCGGTGGCGGGAGGGCTCTTGTCCGGTTGACCCCCGAGCAGAGGAATGACGAGCAGCCGGTCGGCGCCGGCCCGTAGCGCAGGAGCGATTGGTGTGTTGAATCGGACGCCACCGTCGCAGTAGTACGAGTCACCGATTTTGCGCGTCGGGAACAGGCCGGGAAGCGCCGCGGACGCGAGTACGTGATCGGCCGTTAGCTTCGCATGCACGACCTCTCGGCGACGGTCGACGCTCGGTGGGAGGCTTACCCCGGGGGCCAGATCGCTGAAAATCGTCGTCCGTCCGCTTCGAACCTGAAGCGCCGCGATCATCAGCGCGATGATCCGGCCCTCATCGATGTTCTGCCGCAACTGAGCCCAAGAAATGCTGGATCGGATCAGAGCATCGAGCGGAGCTGGATTCAAAACCGCCCGTGCTAGTAGGGCTCCCGTGCTCCCGTCGGTTCGTCGAAGGCGGACGCGCAACTTGCTTGGCGCCATCAGGCCGACTGGGTCCATGCGTAGAAATCGATGCAACCTGAGCCCCGTCCAGGTGTGCTCGAGCGCGTGGAGACCCTCTCTTGGGCAGTGGCTCCGCGCCCCGAGATACGCAGCATGAATCGCGCCGACAGACGTCCCACAACAGATCTGAAAGGGCGCTCGTTCGAGGCGCCCTGCCCTCCGCAACACGTCGAAGACAGCGGCCAAGACCCCCGCCTCATATGCTCCGCGAGCCCCTCCGCCGGAAAGCACGAGCCCCGTCTTCAGGTCAGGAACGGCGACATCTCGACGATTCGTCGTCATGGTGACCCTGGCTCGGTCTCTTCTGTCTGTTCGATTGAGCTCTTCTGTGTTCCAACCTCGGATGAGACAGGCCACGAAAAAGTCTCTCGAAAAAACTCGCGGGCGCGGACGTACTTCCCTTCGAGGCGATGGTAGTCGAACGCTTCCTGGTACATCCGCGCCTTGGTCCCAACGACCTCGATCTCAGCACGCGAAGGGACTGGCACAAGCAAAACCCGCTTGTCGCCCGGCGGTATGCGTGTGTCCGCGAGCAGCTTGACCTGCGGCCACCAGGCGTAACGGGACCCGATCCGCGTCCACGTTCGGCCGACGACCTTGCGGCCCCGTCGCACCACGACCTCCACGTCTATGTGACGCTCGGGATCGCCAGTCGGCACGTAGTGCCCGGTCCGATCATTCGCGATGACAATCGCGAGCTCCCCACCGCATCGATCACAGACGATCGCCTTCTTGGCGGCCGATTCCCGATCTTCCGCAGCCGGAGCCGGGGCGTTTGCCGCGAGCAACCGCAGCTCCGGTGTGATGTCTTCGACGCTGATGGTCAGCCCATCTCCAAAAATCTCCCGCAAGGGGGCGATTTCGTCCTCATACTCCGGTTTCTTCGGAATCAGAGACCCTCCGAACCAGTGTCGCCGAGTCTCCCGAACCGGTGTGCCGAAGCCGAAAGCGAGCTTTCGTTCGACGCCGGGCATGTGACAGCTCTGGCAGGTCTCCCCTGTCTTCGCATAGCTCGATGCGGCCCACTCGCGACCCGTTCCGAAGAAGCAGCCGAGGTTCTGTGAACTGTACAGCCGCTCCGCTTGATGGCAGCGTGTACAGACCTCGACCTCCAAGAGCGTCTCGTCTTTTCCAGTCGGATGCGGCGCGTTCGTGGTTCCGAACGGACCGTAGATGATGCCGTTGCGCACGTGGCAGGTCGCACAGGTGACGGCATCTTGTTGAAGCGCGCTATCGAACGTCGGATTGACGGCGTATTCGGGTTGCTCAATCTGTCCGTCCACCAATCCAACCACGAGCTGCTCTTGCTGCGCGACCACCGGCGTGTGGCAATTGAGGCACAGCCAGCTCACATCGCCGCGGCTCGGGTCATCGGCGCCCCTGGACTTCTCCAGCTCCGCCTGAAACTGAGCGTCGTCGAGCCACGCCCGCCGATGGGTGCTCACCGACCATTCCTCGTAGATTGCCTTGTGACAGATGCCGCAGGTCTCAGCGCTCATGTCTTTCAGACCCTTCGGCACCTCGGTCGCCACGACAGGCTGTTCGTAGTAGGCACGTGTCTCGTAGAACGCCATCGCGCGCTCCATGACAGTAGAAACCGTGGCCTCTGGCTTCTGGTCGGCCGGCCTCTCAGGACAGCCCACCAGTACAACAAGCATGGTGACTGCTGCGACCTTGAGCCCGAGAGTCATACCGACGCCCTTGTCGTCCCAGCTCGTGTGCCCTTGCCCAGCCATATGAATCACGTGCGCAACGACGGTGCCCAAGTAGCCGTCGGCCCTTCCTCTGACGTTCGAGGACGCGCGAGCAAGGTGTAGAGGCAGGGCAAGGCGAACAGCGTGAGGACGAGTGTGGAGGCGAGGCCACCCACAACCACCGTTGCAAGCGGGCGTTGGATGTCGGAGCCGATCCCGCTCGCCCGCGCCGCCGGGATCATGCCCAGGAGAGCGACTACGATCATCATGAGAACCGGGCGCATTTGGGCCAGCGTGCCTTCCAACACGGCACTTGCAAAGACGGCGTTGGGTTCCCGCCGCCGTCGGCTGATTTCCGCCACCACCAAGACACCGCTCATCACGGCTACGCCGAAGAGCGAGATGAAACCGACGGCCGCCGAGACACTCAGGTGAATGTCGCGGATCCAGAGCGCCAAGATGCCCCCCACCAGCGAGAAAGGCACGTTCATCAGCACGATGCCGGCGTAGAGCGGTGAGCGAAACATGGAAAAGAGGAGCGAAAAGATGATCGCGATCGTGATGGGGACGATGAAGGCAAGGCGCTTCTTCGCACGCGTCAGGTTCTCGAACTGCCCGCCCCATTCGATGTGGTAGCCGGCAGGGATCTGTACGGCTTGCTCCACGCGACCCTG
>JBAVOF010000074.1:0-7957 GCA_049691835.1 Polyangiales bacterium | reverse complement strand
CCGCCACCACCGCACCATCCTTCAAAAGCTCAGCGGCGGCAGTCAACGCGTCGGATGCAGGAGCTTGGCCGCCCTCGAGCCGGACGAGACGGAGCGCCGGCCCGCAGCTTGGGCATGCGTTAGGCTGAGCGTGAAAGCGTCGGTTCTGAACGTCGTCGTACTCCGCCCGACAAGTGGAGCACATCGCAAATGAGGCCATGGTCGTCGCCGCCCGATCGTATGGAATTCCGGTGGCGATCGTGAATCGCGGGCCACAGCCGGTGCAGTTGGTGAAAGCGTACCGGTAGCGCCGATCGCCCGGATCGTCGACCTCGGCCTGGCACTGCGGACAGGTCGCGAGATCCGGCGGAATGGACAACGCCCTGCTTCCTGAAATCTCGCTCGACTCGATCACGAACCCCTCCCCCGCTTCATCCGGAATCGGGCTCGATCGAAGGTTCGCCACACGCGCGGATGACGGCGCATCCGCCTGCAATCGCCGGATGAACTCCTCGAGCTCGGCGTCAGGGCCGAATGCTTCGATCGTCACACCCTCGGCGCTATTTCGCACCCTCCCGTGAAGACCGAGCCTCTCTGCAAGTCGATACACCCAGGGCCGAAAGCCGACACCCTGTACCGTGCCGCGGACGTGAATTTGGCGCCCCGCCATCATGGCCCATCTTCAGAAACTCTGAGCACATATGCGACGAGATCCCACTTCTCCGCATCGCTCAACGTTGGCCAAGCCGGCATCGAAGTCCCTCGTGCTCCCTCGCTCAGCACACGGTAAACGGCTTCCGGGGTCGCGTTCGCGCGCCAGTCGTTGCTCTGGAAATTCGCGGGCGACCCCGACAGACCTTGTCGGCGCACGCCATGTCCATCCGCGCGGGCCCCGTGGCACAATGCGCATTTGGCCTGAAATAGCGCGCGTCCGCGGGCTCGAGCCTCGTCGGACGCGAGGCGATAGGCCGGGACTTCGATCTGGCTGTAGTCGACCGCGGTTCGATCACCCTGGGCGTTACACGCCGAGAGTGCGAGCGAGGTGATCAATGCTCCGATCAGTTTCATCGCGAGATTCCAAACGAACCGGTGGGTAGCCCATGGCGGCAAGCTCCGCGACGACTCGCTCGACGAGCTCCGGGATGCTTGCCTCGACCGCGGGCGTCCGTTGTACCCCAAGCTCGATCGACTCCGGGACGACGCCGATCACGACGACCCGCTTGGGGTAGCGGTCGAGCAGATTGGCGCCTGCTAGCACATCAGCCACTCCGATCTGATGAGGAGACAGCCTCTCGTACACGGCCGGAGCGACCTCGTCGCCTTCAATTCGGACTTGGCTCCCAGGGGGGCCGTCAGCCCTGATCGCGTCGACCAGAATCACCTGATCGGCGCTGTCGACCAGGGGAAGCAGCGAGAGCCCGAGCGTTCCTCCGTCGAGCGCAAGCACACCTTCAGGTAGGTCGTACTCGCGAACCAGCTTGTGTATCGCGACGATACCGGCTCCGTCGTCCGTACAGACGACGTTGCCGAGCCCCAGGACGAGCACCGGCGTGCGGTCACTCATCCCGGTTGCGCCAGCCGCGTGGCAGGAACTTGTACCCGCTGAACATGGAGTCGATCAGACCGAGGCCCTCGACGCGTGACACCAGAATTGCGCTCCAAATGTGATGGGCGAAGAAACCCAGAAGAAACCACATCGCGATGTGATGGATCCAGCGAGCCATCTGAACGCCACCGAAAATCGGAACTAGAAACTCCCAGATCCGCATGTAGCCAGTGGCGCTCACTGAATAGATAGCGAACCCGGTTAGGATCATCGTGAGATAGAGGGCAAACACCGCCAAGTATGTCGTTCCCGCCAAGGGATTGTGACCGACGTTGAGGGGCGGCTTCTTGTTGATGAACGTATAGAACTTCAGCATCCTCAATACGTCACCGCGCCGCCGCTTTCCCACAGGCACAAATTGGTGCCAGCGGGCGTAGTACGAGCCGACAAACATCCAGGCGATGCGCGAGACCACCGCGAGCGTGAAAATGATGGCCGCGTAGAAGTGCACGGTCTTCATCGTCGCCATCACGAGCTGTTGATTCGCGGGCCCGGAGGGGATCAGGTACGGCTTTCCGATGTAGATCCCAGTGATCACGAGGATGAGCATCGTGAGCATGATGATCCAGTGGCTCATCCGGACGACCAGGTCCCAGACGTAAACCCGTTCCATGCGCTCCCGATCGCTTTGGCGCGGGCTCGCCTGGGGACGGGCCCCGCCTTTTGCAACCGCCGTAGAGGGAGGACTCATCGGACTTTCACGCGAGTGACCTCGCGCCCTCCGGGTTCGACGACATGCACCCCGCAGGCCATGCACGGGTCGAACGAGTGAACCGTTCTCAGGATCTCGATCGGCTGCTCGGGGTCGGCGACCGGGGTCCCGACCAAGGCCGCCTCGTACGGGCCCGGCACGTCGCCCGAGTCGCGTGGGCCGGCGTTCCAAGTGCTCGGCACCACGCATTGATAGCGGGCAATCTTGGCGTCTTTGACGTGCACCCAGTGCCCGAGCGAGCCGCGTGGTGCCTCGTGGAAGCCGGCACCCATGCAATCGGCCGGCCAGCTGTCCGGCTCCCACTTGCTGTTGTCGTGAATGCGAAGCTCGCCTCGGCCCATGTTGTCGGCTAGCTCGTCTACCCAATCGCCGATCTT
Source organism: Polyangiales bacterium (assembly GCA_049691835.1). Taxonomy (GTDB): domain Bacteria; phylum Myxococcota_A; class Polyangia; order Polyangiales; family Houyiibacteriaceae; genus SG8-38. Next base: position 5,283 of record JBAVOF010000074.1, on the reverse strand, counting down.
GTCGACCAAGACCTGCGTTTCGATGCCTCGCGCCGCGACTCGTCCGAGCGTGGAGAACAGAGCTTCCGGTCCAACCCCGAGCGTCGAGAGCACGTGGTTGACCAGTCCTTGCACCTTCTCGTGCCCGCGAACGTAAGAGACCAACATGCGCGACAGTGGCCCAACCTCCATCGGCACGCCGCCGTAACGCGGTGACTTGAGCCAGGAGTATTTCTCCGAGGTGTTCAAGCGCTCGAAGGGTGGCTCCGGTCCGGTGTAGTTCGGGTTGGTTTCACCCTCGGATGGATGAAGCGCTTGGTCTTCTCCGCCGGCGTAATTGTACCAGGAGTGAGTGATTTGCTCCGTGATCTTCGAGGGGTCGAACTCCTCGACCTTCGAGATGTCTCGAGCGCGGATGATCCCGGAAGGGATGTAGAGCTCGGGCTTGGCTTCATCGTCCAGCGGATACTCGCCGTACACCATGTAGTTGCCCACGCCGGCGCCGTAGCCTGCCCAGTCCTTGTAGAAGGAAGCGACCGCGAGCAGGTCCGGAATGTACACTTTGCTAACGAAGTCCTGAGCGCCTGCGATCAGTTTCTTGAACTGCGCGATGGTGTGGATGTTGAGCGAGGCCTGCCTGTCCAGATCGACCGGAGTTGCCATCCCGCCGACGAGGAAGCTCTGCAGATGCGGGTTCTTGCCGCCGAGGATGGCGTGCATCTTGATGAACTCGCGCTGCCAATCGAGCGCTTCGAGGTAGTGCGCAACCGCCATCAGGTTAGCCGCCGGCGGAAGCTTGTAGGCCGGGTGACCCCAGTACGCATTGGCAAATGGTCCGAGCTGCCCACGATCGACCAGCCCTTTGACGCGGTCTTGGATGCCCTTGAAGTAGGTTGCGCTGGACTTCGGCCAATCCGAAATCGATTGCGCGAGCGCCGCGGTCTCCTTCGGATCGGCACTGAGCGCCGAGACGATGTCGACCCAGTCGAGCGCGTGCAGATGGTAGAAGTGGATCACGTGATCCTGGATGCACTGGGACGCGATGATCAGGTTGCGCAGGATACGCGCATTGGGTGGCGGCTTGGCGCCGATTGCATCTTCCACTGCGCGAATCGAAGCGATCGCATGCACCGTGGTACAAACGCCGCAGATGCGCTGCGCGAACGCCCAGGCATCGCGAGGATCGCGGCCCTGGAGGATGATCTCGATTCCGCGGAACATCGTCGAGGAAGACCAAGCGTTTGCGACTTTGCCTCCGTCGACTTCCGCCTCGATGCGTAGGTGGCCTTCGATCCGGGTCACCGGGTCGACAACGATATGGGTCATCCTTCGCCTCCTTCATCGGTTCGGGCCGGCGGCCCGTCTGGTGCATGTTCCGGGCCCGTTCTGGCGAGCTTCTTCCCGAGGTGCACCAAGGTGTGCGCCGCAAACGCGGACGTGACGCCGATGGTCGCCCAGAAGCCGACCTTGTCGATGTCCGAGCCCGTGCCGAAGCCGGGGAACCCGGGGAGATGCGCGTAGAATGGTGTCATCTTGTCCCAGAAGTCCGGCTCTGCGCAGCCGATGCAACCGTGGCCACAGGCAACCGGCCAGCTCGTGTTGTCATTCCAGCCGACGTTCGGGCAGTTCTGGAACGAGACGGGACCCTTGCAGCCCATTTTGTAGAGGCAGTGGCCGTCGCGATGTGCTTCGTCGCCCCATTTCTCTACGTACTGGCCCGAATCGAAGTGTGCGCGCCGCTCGCAGTTGTCGTGAATCGATTTCCCGTAGGCAAAAATGGGACGATTCAGTCGGTCGAGCGCGGGGAACCTCCCATAGGTCAGGAAGTAGACGAGCGTGGCGGTCAGGTTCTGCGCGTTCACCGGACAGGCCGAAAGATTGATCAGCGTCTTGATTCCGGGGACCGCATCGGAAACGCCGAGCGCTCCCGTTGGATTCGGCGAGGCTGCTGGGATTCCGCCGAACGAAGCGCAGGTGCCCACGGCCACCGTAGCCAGCGCGTTGCCACAGACTTCGTTGGCGATTTGCATCGCAGACCTCCCGCCGACGGTGCAATAGGCACCCTTGGCTCCGGTGGGAATCGAGCCCTCGATGACTGCGATGTATGCGCCCTTCTGGTTCTCGACCACCGAGCGAAGGTTGGCCTCCGCTTGATGACCCGCCGCGGCCATGATCACCTCGTGGTAGTCGATCGAAATCAGATCGAGAATCACCTCGGCAGCGGTCGGCTTGCTCGCGCGAAGGAATGATTCGGTGTTGCCCGCGCAATCTTGGAAGTTCAGCCAGACCAAGGTCGGCTTGGGCTTGTTCTCCAGCGCGTCGGCGATCATCGCCGTCGCGCCTTTCGGTAGACCAAACATCACCGCCATCGCAGAGCAGAAGCCCATGAACTCGCGGCGAGACACGCCGCGCGCTTCTAACTCACGACGGAAGTCGTTTCCCGGATCATCCATCGCATCCTCCTCGCTGTTCGAAAGCAAAGGTCGCGGCAGTCGTTCATCAAACAGCCGCCCGGTCGACGAGACTCTACCTCCACGAAACCACCAAAAACAAGATGTCGCAGCTGTTGAGAACCGTTTTCGACTCGGCGCGCGCTTCTTTCGCCTCGCGGGCTAGATACGCAAGATTTGCGCCGATCTTGGTGGCGCCGAGACGCTCGGGTAGCATCACGACGATGTCATCGGGTCCCAAAGACTTTCGATTCTTCAAAGTGGTCCAGGGTTACCTCGAGCAGGCCGCCGCGTTGACCGGTCTTCCGGGCCACGTGAAGGAGATTCTCGCTCAGCCGAAGAACGAGTTGATCGTGCATTTCCCAGTGCGGATGGATAGCGGGGAAACCCAGGTGTTCAAGGGCTACAGGGTTCAGCACAACAACGTCATGGGCCCCTACAAGGGCGGCATGCGTTATCACGAGCAAGTGAGCTTGGATGAGCTCAAGGCGCTTGCGACGCAGATGACTTGGAAGTGCGCGTTGCTCGGTGTCCCTTTTGGTGGCGGCAAGGGTGGGATCAAGTTCAACCCGCGCGAGCATTCACAGGACGAGCTTCGGCGCATCACGCGGCGTTTCACGCATGCTCTAGGCAGCAATATCGGCCCGTCGCACGACATTCCGGCCCCAGACATGGGAACCAACGCGCAGACGATGGTCTGGATGATGGACACGTACATCAACACCGGGCCGACCTACGAAAAGAATGACCAGCGCGCCGTTGTAACCGGAAAAACAATCACCGCGGGTGGTTCGGAAGGACGGGAGGCGGCGACCGGCCAGGGCGTGGTGCACTGCATCAAAGAGTGGGCCCGCGAATCGCGCTTCGACCTCGAAGGCGCGACCGCCATCGTTCAGGGCTTCGGCAACGTGGGCTCACACACGGCGGTCTTGCTCGCCAAGCTCGGCGTCTCGACCATCGCAACGGGCGACCACACCGGCTATCTGCGTAACGACGAGGGCTTCAACGCGCACAAGCTTCAGGACTACGTCCAGGCGAACGGATCGATCGACGGCTATCCCCGTGGACAGAAGATCTCGCGGGACGAGTTTTTCGAGACCAAAGCCGACCTGTTCATTCCGGCTGCTCTCGAGAACCAAGTCGGAGAGAAAGAAGCGATCAGGCTAGACGTTCGATTGGTTGCCGAGGGTGCCAATGGACCAACCAACCCTGAAGGCGAGGCGGTCTTCGCCGACCGCGGAATCCCAGTGATCCCAGACATCCTCGCGAACTCGGGCGGGGTGACCGTCAGTTACTTCGAGTGGGTGCAGAATCGGAACAGCGAGCACTGGGACGCTGAAGAAGTTCAGCGACGATTGCTTCACATGATGCGCCGCGCATACCAGCGCACGATGTTCTACGCTGCCGAAAAGAAGGTCAATCCTCGCATCGCCGCGTACGCGCTCGCCCTCGAAAGCCTCGCCATCTCGTATGAAGAGCGCGGCATTTTCCCCTGAATTATCTGGAAATTCTGGATGGCTTTCAGGGGCTCGGCAAGCGCGCAGACGCCTTGACAATTAGCCCGGGCAGAAGCACTTGCGTGAGTCATGGTTGCAGAGGCGGTGTTCGAAGGAGTGATTCCGGCCGAGGGCGTCCGGGACTTGCTCGGCGGTCTCGAGGAGATCGGCACGACCGGGGTGCTCGCGTTCCAGAGCACGTCCGGGTCGGGCGCGATTCGCCTCGTGCACGGCCAGGTCGCGGACGTTGATGCAACCACGGAACAGGAGCGCGCGCTCGAGGTGTTGCTCTCGTTGCGCGAGGGCGAATTCGCCGTGTACACCAAGCTTCCGCATTTACCGATCTCGCGCGGCACAGATACCACCCGGCGCGGCTCGCTCGCGGTGCACCCTCCCGCAGATCTGATGCGCTATTGCGAGAACGCCGGACTTACCGGACGGCTCCTGCTCGAGCATCGGGGTCGGCTCGCGATCGGTTATTACGAGAAGGGCGAGCTGAACGACGTGAGCATCGACGGCGGGACGGCGGCCGATTTCGTACAAGCGCTCGAATGGACGGAGGGCACGTTTCGTGTGGATGCGGTGCCGCCTCCCCGGGAAACCTTGCCACCTTCGCTCCGAGACAAGACGACCCAGTCGCCGCCGCAAAACCCCACCGCACTCCCGCTCGTGCAGGCGTTCGAGGAGGGGCTCGCCGCGTTGGGCCGCGTGGACCAAACGCCGGTTTCCGGGCTCCGACCGCGCATGGAGGAGCGTGACGACGACGCCACGATCCGCGTGATTCGTCGGCCTGGAGACGCCGACTTGGACGAGCCGCGCGCGCCCTGGAACGCCCTGGACTATTCTCCCTCTTTCGCGACGGAATCTGCTACAACTGTCGGCGTGAAGTCGAAGGACGACGGCAGGGCCATTGGTTTTTGGCGGACACTCGGATGGGTGGGAGCGGTATTTGTCGTGGTGGCGGGATGCCTTTGGCTTCTCGCTTCGCTCCCGGCACTAGAGTAGTCTGCCGGTCGTGAGCCCGCGCTTGCGACCGAGACGCTGGCTTTCGAGCCTGATTGCCGTCCTCATCGTCGTCCTGATCGTCCCCTGGCTTCTCCTGTATCCAGCGGCTGCCGGCGCGCAGGATCCCGATCCCAGCGGCGAGCCATATCGCCCCAGTGACCCGGTCGTCGATCCTGGTGAGGACGAGGAATCCGGCGACCCTGAGACGCTAGACGAGCCCCGCGACCTCTACGGTGTGGTCAGCGGGGATCAGCACCTAGATCACATTCCGTCGCAGGTTCGCTACATACTCGAAGGGATCGTCGTCACGGGCAACACGCGGACCAAGGCGGCCGCCGTCCGAAAGTTCGTCC
>JBAVOF010000073.1:0-2950 GCA_049691835.1 Polyangiales bacterium | reverse complement strand
GATTGATGTTGCAAGGGTCGTCGCCGATGCCGTCGCAGGGGTCTGGGGCAAAGTTCACGGACACGGAAGCGAAGAGGGCCATCAGCTCCGACAAGTCCGCCTCGCTGAGTCTGCGAGGGACACCGGGGAGGGGCTCAGCGTGGAAGCACTCATCTGGGTCGGCCGCCGCATCTAGGCATTCCCGGAACTGCTCTTCGGAAGCAAACGCCATCGAAAAGGTCAGCTGATATTCACCATCCCCGACTCTCTCAATTTCAGCGGGGTCGACGAGGTACGGGCTGGGGCAACCCCCGGGCGTGAGCGACGGCGTTTGGTCGATTCGAAAGCGCTGGAACGAGCGGAGATCGAGTTCTCGCGTGTCGAGCCCGTCATCGCACCCAGCTGACAAAGCCGTAAGCCAAGTCACCATCACCCAAGCGAGCTCCCTTCGATGCAACATCTCAAGCCAGCATATGTCATTTGGCAGCGGCAACGGCCACTTTCCCCGATCCGGACTTACACCCACTTCCCTCGTTCTCAGCACCTCTGCGGGCGCGAGAGCCCTATGCCAACTGATGAGCTCGTTGCGTCGTGCTAGTACTCACGACGCCAGCGTCCGCAGCGCCTCCCAATCCGTAAGGAAGCCCACAAACTGGTTCCAACTTCGCATCGGTGGGGTCACCGTGAAAGCTAGAGGTCTGCCTCACGCGTGCGGTGCGGGAACCAATCCATACCGGGACATGACCCCAAGTAGCTTGGCCCGGTCCGGTGGACCACCGACATTGACAACGGTCGCTACGTCACGAAAGTACTGAGCACCGATGTCGGGCGTCAGAACGATGAGCGCCCGCGCGAGCTCATCGTGTGGGTTGCTGAAGTGATGGACGGAACCCTGAGGCGTGAACATCCAATCACCAGGACCCAGGTCTCTTGCGACGTCATCCACAGCGTATCGGAGCACACCTTCCAGGACGTACGCGCACTCCTCATTCCTCGTATGGCTGTGCGGAGGTGGAACGTTCGAGCTCGGCGGAACGGTCAACTCAAAGATACCCATACTACCAGTTGCCGAACCGTCGATGAGATAGCGAATCCTCATTTGGCCGACCATGATCGATTCCGGAACCGATGCTGAATGACCGATTTCCATGGGCACCTCCTCGGAGCTTCAACGGCGAGCGGTTGAATCGACGATCAAGATAGCAAGAAGCGGTGCCATGCGCGGGTTCGCGTGCGACCAGAACGTCGTCTGCGGAGAGTGTCGTTCGATGGCCTTCCGCAGCTGCCGCTCCCGACGCTAAATCGGGAAGCGATTCGGAGGGTGTCCCAGTTTCGCAGGAATAAAATAACCGAGTTCCAACTTCGCGTACTTGGGGCCACAAAGCCCGGCCTCGGCCGGGCTTTGTTGTCAGAGGTCTCCCCGACTCGAGGGCTGCGCTTGTGGTCACTTGGCACAACAGGTCGTGTGACAATCTTCCTTTCTGCTCAATCTGGTTCAGATAGTCCGATCTTCCTCCACTTTCTGGGGGACAGAAGAGCCTTTTGGAGGCGACTATCGGATCGAGCCGTGTGACTCGCGTCTGCTTAGGCACACGCCGCTTGCGTTCGAGGAGGAGAGAGATGAACAACGCCTTGGTTCTCGTGACTGGAGTCTCCGGTTTCATCGCCAAGCACTGCGCCGTCGAGCTCTTGAATGCCGGCTACCGGGTGCGGGGAACGATCCGCTCCCTGGGCCGAGCGGCGCAGGTGGAGGATACGCTTGCAAGGCATGCAGACGCTTCGAGGCTGGAGTTCGCGGAAACCGACCTCGAGTCCGACGCCGGCTGGAAGGAAGCTCTCGCGGGCTGCACGAACGTTCTTCACGTCGCCTCGCCTTTTCCCGCGAGCCAGCCGAAGGACGAGCAAGTGCTGATCCGTCCCGCCGTGGAGGGAACGCTGCGAGTGCTCCGCGCAGCCAAGTCCGCCGGGGTCGAGCGCTTGGTCCAGACCTCCTCGACGGTCGCCGTGCAGTATGGTCATCCTCGTGACAGGACCGCGCCGTTCACGGAAGCGGACTGGACCGTGGTCGACGCGCCCGGTGTGACGCCGTACGCCAAGTCGAAAACCCTCGCTGAGCGCGCGGCGCGTGACTTCGTGCAGACAGAGGGCTCGGGACTTCATTACAGCTCAGTCAACCCCGGCTTCGTGCTCGGTCCGGCGCTCGACGCCGACGTCGGCGCCTCGGCCCAGATCATCGAGATGTTCCTCAGGGGCAAGTACCCAGGCACACCGCGAGTGTCGTTCCCATGCGTGGATGTGCGCGACGTGGCCCGCATGCACCGCCTCGCCCTCGAGGCGGACGTGCCGAGCGGCGGGCGTTACTTGTGTGTGGCCGAATGTCTCTGGATGATCGAGATCGCGCGGGCCATCAGGTCGCAGCTGGGCGAGGTTGCGCGCAAGGTCCCGTCGCGCGCGTTACCCGACTGGATGGTTAAGTTGGTCGCTTTGTTCGATCCCACAGCGCGGCAGATCATTCCTGAGCTCGGCCGGAAAGTTCGGGTGGACAACACGCTCACCCGCGACGCGCTTCAGATGACATTCATTCCGGCTGCCGATGCCGCCGCAGCAATGGCACGCAGCCTCATCGAACTGAAGGTCGTGTAGAGCCCTTCAGGCTGTCTCCCTCACTCGACGAAGTGCGTTCCAGTCACGCAGGAAGAGGACCAAGGAGTTCCAACTTCGCATCGTTGGGGTCACCGCCACCGAAAAGCCCGGCTTCGGCCGGGCTTCTTCTTTCCAAGAGGTCTTCCTGAGTCGAGCGTCGCGCCCGTCGGTCAGCGAGGCGACTAGCCCCGCTTCTTGGCGGTGCGCTTGCGGGATTTCTTTGCCCCCGTTGCGCGCTTTTTTGCGGCAGCCTTCCGGGCCGCCGTGCCGTACCCCCGGCTAGCTGTTTTGAGGCTTGGTGGGACCGGCCCGCCCCTCGACGGCCCAA
>JBAVOF010000072.1:0-2591 GCA_049691835.1 Polyangiales bacterium | reverse complement strand
GCTCGGATGCGCGCACTTGGCCGACCGCCTGCCTTCGAGGCTCTCGAGCGGTGAGCAGCAACGGGTCGCGCTTGCCCGCGCCCTGGTCGTCGAGCCGCAGCTCCTCTTGCTCGACGAGCCGCTGGGGACGCTCGACCCGATCTCGCGTCGACGATTGCGCGCTTTTTTGGCGCACCATCTCCAGTCCCGCGAGAGGCCCGCGATCGTCGTCACGCACGATGCACGCGATGTGGAGGCGCTCGGCGCCCGAGTCTTCGTGATAGAGCATGGCAAGGTCGTGCAACAGGGCACCCCAAAGGCGCTTCGGGCTCGGCCTGCCACCGAGTTCGTCGCTGAGTTCTTCGACAGTCCCTCCTCAGAACCCCGTCCAGCGCACAATCGTTGACGTTTCCATGCTCGTGACGTGAGATCGTGCGGCCGTCTCAGCGTGAGGAAACGGTCGAGGCGCCCTCCCCCTAATCAGAAGACAAACCCGAGATCCGAATAGACGTAAAGAGGGTCTCCATACCCGTTTACGTCGGGAGCGGTACGCATGAACTCCCCATTGAGGAATACGGCGCCGCCAAGCTCCCACAGGATCACGTTCTGGAGCAGCCAGAGCCTCGTGCGGAGCTCGATCTGGTGGCCCGCGAACCTTCCCGATTGGCCCGTTGGATCCTCCACGCCCGACCGGGCAAAGACGTCCGTTCGCGAATCGAGGAAGTTGGCGCGGTCGGAAACGAACGCATCGAAGCGGGCGATCGGTTTGACAACGAAGCGCAGGCCTTGGGAGATGATGTTCTCACGCCCGAGGAGCCCAAACTCACCGGTCGGGCCGAAATCGGCGCGACGAGGTCCAAACAAGGTGTTGAAGCGCCCCCAGCGTCCATCGTCCGCGTTCCTTTCACCGCTCGCGTAGTCGAGCTCCGCGCTCACACGTGGGGACCAAGGCACGTCGAACGTATATCCGAACGTCGCGTGCACGAACTGCGCAAAGACGTGCAGGTCCGAATCGGCCGAGTTTGGGTAGAGATCTCCCCCCTGAAGCACAACCTCGACGTCGAGGTCCGAGTCTCCCCGCTTGGGCGAGCGCAGAAGGCGGATCCCCGGGGTGTAAACGCGGCGAGCGCGGGTACGATTCTCGCTCTGATCGGGGTCCTGCCCGAGCACGAAGAGATACACTTCGCCGGTCGTGTCGAACGCCAGATCAGCCCGTTTGTAGTGGGCACCCCAGAAGCGATAATCGATCAGCGCCTGGTCGAATTCGATCCGGTTGTCGACCAGCCCTTGGCGGTCGGTGTTGGGGGCAGGACACGGATGGGCAAGACGAAGAACGCAAAGAGCTCGGACTTGTCAGCGCCCTTCCAATCGGCGGTGAGACCCGTATAGTTCTGAATCGTGTTGCGAAACCGGTTTCGGGCGATGAGGCGTCGGCCTCCCAGATCCATGGTCTGCCAGCCGAGCCGAAGATCGAGCATGGAGCCCTTGGTAATGGCATCGTCGAGATGGACGTTCAGATAACCTTGCAACAACTCGACCGCGTTGACGACGATGGTCGAGACGTTGCCGTTGACGTCGGTCAGGTACGCCCTCGAATCCTGGAGCTCTCCAACGAACGACGCTGCCCCCACTTGAAAGCCCGCTTCCACCAAGGTGCGCATTTGCAGGGCTTGATCGTTCTTGTTGCGCCCCGGACGGAAGTTGTTGGTCAACGCCTCGTAGCGCCCGCGAATGCTTCCGGTGAGCGAGAACCATTTCGGCAGGTAGTTGTTGATCCGCCACGGCCTGATCTTGGAGCGTGCGGGAGGGGGCTCCGAGATCTGCACAGGAGGTTCGGCGATCACGGGGGGCCATCCTGGTGACTCCGCGAGAGACGACTCCACAGGAACGGTTTCGGACCGGGCGTTGACTCGCTCGTGATCTTGCGCGCGAGCCCCCACGTCGAGCCAAACAAGCAAGACGGATGCAAGACCTGCAGTGAGGCTTGCGCGTCGTTGGAAGGACATCGGTGCGAGCCGACGTGGAGAACGCCGTGCCAGCGCGAAAGCCTGCGCAATTCGGGCGAAGCTGCGTGGAACGCGCCGTCGATGACAGGATTCCCCGTGACGGATCACGGCTGCCGTGGAATGCGACGGGAGAACGCGCGCCAAGCTCGCCCATGCCGCACGTCGTGGTGTTTCAGCAATGGATCATGGCGCGCAGACATGCAGAGGAATCCAGCCTTCGTCACCAAAGCCGGCCGCCATGACGATACATGCGTCGATCCTCGCCGTCGAGTGCTATGCGCTCCAACCCAGCAGAGCGCTGGCCTATGGGACGCTCGGTTTCTTGTTCGTGCCGTTTTCGCTCAGCGCGATCGCCAGACCAGGAAACAGCGGGTTGTGCTCCGGATCGCGACGCGCACCCTCGGGCGCATCACGACCTTCGGGTTATGCACCCGCAAGGTCGCTGAGTTGGATGCACGCGACGATCGAAAACCCAGCGTTTTCGCGCGATCCGGTCGTTGCTTACACGACGGATTTCAATCCACCGGGCCACCTCATGACACCGTTAGTGCACCGAACGAAAAGAAGGGCACCTAGCGCGATCACTAAGTGCCCAGCATCATTGGT
>JBAVOF010000071.1:0-2426 GCA_049691835.1 Polyangiales bacterium | reverse complement strand
CGTGTCGGGGCATCGTCTCGGAACCGCAGAGGTGGAGAGCGCCCTGGTCGCACACCAGGCAGTCGCGGAAGCCGCAGTGGTGCCCTGCCCGCACGAGATCAAAGGCCAAGGCATCTTTGCATTCGTGGTGCCCATTGCTGGCGCCGACTGGGAACCCCACGAGCTGCAGGGCGCACTGAAAGAACAGGTGCGCCAGGCGATCGGACCTATTGCGACCCCCGACGAGATCCGGATCGTGACCGGGCTTCCAAAAACACGGTCCGGAAAGATCATGCGTCGAATCCTGCGCCAGATCGCCGCGGGTGAAGGCGATCAACTCGGAGACATCTCCACACTCGCCGATCCGGGAGTGGTCGAGGCGTTGTTGAAACAGGATTGAGAGCCGCCAGGGGCGGAGAAACGGAGCACCCTATGACGAGCGAATCCAAACGAGAGAGGCCCCGTGCCCCCCACAGCAAGGATCACGCGAGACGCTATTGGAAGAGAAACCTCCGCCTCCTGATCGCGTTTCTCGCGATCTGGTGGGCTGTCTCGTTTGGAGCAGGGATCATCTGGGCGGAGTCGCTCGACGAGATCACGATCCCTGGCACCGGATTCCCGTTGGGGTTTTGGTTCGCGCAACAAGGTTCCATCTATGTGTTCGTTGCCCTGATCTTCATCTACGCCTGGCTGATGAACAAACTCGATAGAGAGTTTGACGTTCACGAGGACTAGTCGTTCGAGTCACGGAAGCAGAGAGTCATGGACGTACAGACTTGGACATTCATCATCGTGGGCGGAACCTTCGCGCTCTACATCGGCATCGCCATTTGGTCCAGAGCGAGCACGACGGGAGACTTTTACATCGCCGGTCAAGGAATCCATCCAATCGTCAACGGGATGGCCACCGGAGCAGACTGGATGAGCGCTGCCTCGTTCATCAGCATGGCAGGCTTGATCTCGTTCATGGGCTACGATGGGGCCGTCTACCTGATGGGCTGGACGGGCGGCTACGTGTTGCTCGCGCTCCTGCTGGCGCCTTATCTTCGTAAGTTTGGCAAGTTCACGGTCCCCGACTTCGTTGGAGACCGTTACTACTCGAACTCCGCCCGCATCGTTGCGGTCGTTTGCGCCGTCTTCGTTTCTTTCACCTATGTCGCCGGCCAGATGCGCGGCGTGGGCGTGGTGTTCAGCCGATTCCTGGAGGTCGAGATTAACGTCGGTGTCGCGATCGGCATGGCGATCGTCTTCTTCTACGCTGTTCTAGGCGGCATGAAGGGGATTACCTACACCCAGGCAGCTCAGTATTGCGTCCTGATCTTCGCCTACCTAGTGCCTGCGATCTTCATAAGCATTCTGCTCACGGACCATCTGGTGCCTCAGTTCGGGTTCGGTGGATCGCTTGGCGGGGAGATAGGCTCGAAAGTCGCGGGCGGAGCATCCGTGACGCTATTGGAGAAGCTCGACGGGCTCAACACGGAGCTCGGGTTCGCCGAGTACACATCCGGCAAGAAGTCCATGCTGGACGTCCTGTGCATCACGGGCGCGCTCATGGCAGGAACCGCGGGGTTGCCCCACGTGATCGTGCGCTTTTACACGGTGCCCAAGGTGCGCGATGCCCGCCTCAGCGCGGGCTGGGCACTTTTCTTCATCGCCATCCTCTACACGACCGCTCCCGCGGTGGCGGCTTTCGCGCGCACGAACCTCATCGAGACGGTCAGCGATGCGAGCTACGCACAGGTCGAGGGCGAGAAATCGATCCCGCGTTGGTTCAAGACTTGGGAGAACACCGGACTGCTGGCCTGGGTCGACAAGAACAACGATGGAAAGGTGCAGTATGTGGCCGGGGATGCGCTCGCCGGTGCACCCAGCTTCACTGCAACCGCCGACGGCTCCCCGGCACGCGGCGCGCACGGCGAACGCGTCGTTAGCAATCCGAATCCGGACAACAAGAACGAGCTCTATGTCGACCGCGACATCATCGTGCTGGCCAACCCGGAGATTGCGAACCTCCCGGCATGGGTCGTTGCACTCGTGGCCGCCGGCGGCCTAGCTGCGGCCCTTTCGACCGCTGCTGGCTTGCTGCTCGTCGTGAGCACCTCGATCAGCCACGACCTGCTCAAACGCGTCTTCGTTCCCTCGATCACGGAGAAGCAGGAGTTGCTCGCAGCTCGGGTCGCAGCGGGAGTTGCAGTTCTCATCGCTGGGTACTTCGGCATCAACCCACCTGGCTTCGTCGCAGAAGTCGTCGCCTTCGCCTTCGGGCTCGCATGCTCGTCGTTCTTCCCGGCGATCATCCTTGGCGTCTTCGTCAAGCGAGCCAACCGAGAAGGCGTGATCACTGGCATGCTCGTTGGAATCACGTTCACGGCTGCCTACATCATCTACTTCAAGTTCATGGGCGGAACCCCTGATCAATACTGGGCCGGGATTTCGCCCGAAGGGAT
>JBAVOF010000070.1:0-3082 GCA_049691835.1 Polyangiales bacterium | reverse complement strand
GGCGCAGCGTGATCAATCGAAAAGAGATCGCAGGATCGTCTTCACTTCGAACTGACGGCGTATGGATTTGGCCAGACACGCTTCCATATTATCTCCGCCGAGCGACTCCTCCACTTCCAGATGCATTCCGTAAGAGAGTTAAGAGCTACAACTATGCGCCCCCGACCGTCGACGCAGCCACGTTAGCCTCGATAGAGATCCGTTTCTAAGACCGATCCAAGTTGCCGCGTCGCTGAGATGGCTATTTGACGGCAAACTGCGTCGGGCGCTCAATCCAGCTCGAACGCCTGCTCGTAGTTCTGCTTGAGGGCAGGGTTCTGCTCTTCCTTCCTGAGCAGACAGTTGCCCACCGCGAGCACCTCGATCTCGGTGCCCATGAAGCAGCGGAAGGCGTCCGCGGGGGTGCAGACGATGGGCTCCCCGCGCACGTTGAAGCTCGTGTTCACGACGACCGCGCAACCGGTCAGGCGCTCGAAGGCGCTGATGAGCGCGTGGTAGCGGGGATTGGTCTCCTTGTGCACCGTCTGGATGCGCGCCGAGTAGTCGACGTGGGTGACCGCGGGGATGTCTGATCTCGGTACGTTGAGCTTTTCGATGCCGAAGAGCGCTTGCTCTTCCGCGGTCATGGCCTTCCGGCGCTGCTTCACGACGTCCGCGACCAGCAGCATGTAGGGGCTGTCGTAGTCGATCTCGAAGTAGTCCGCGACCCGCTCTCTTAAGACGGAGGGGGCAAAGGGGCGGAAGGACTCGCGGTACTTCACTTTGAGGTTGAGCATGGATTGCATCTTGGGCGAGCGCGCATCGCCCAGGATCGAGCGCCCGCCGAGCGCCCGAGGCCCGAACTCCATGCGGCCCTGGAACCAGCCCAGCGCCTTGCCTTCGGCGAGCGCCTGGGCGCAGGCGCCGATGACCTCGTCCTCTGGCAGGACTGTGTACTTCGCCCCCGCTGACTGGAGCTCGCGCTCGCACTCGGCCTGGTCGTAGGCCGGGCCCAGGTAGGCGCCCGACATGTGGTCCGATGTGCCGTTCGGCTTCCTCGGCTGGCCCTTGTAGAGATGGTAGGCGGTGAGCGCCGCGCCTAGCGCGCCGCCGGCGTCCCCCGCGGCGGGCTGGATCCACAGGTCCTTGAAGTGCCCATCCCTCAGTACCTTGCCGTTGGCGACGCAATTGAGAGCCACCCCGCCCGCGAGACACAAGTTGTGCTGGCGGGTCTCCTTGGCAAGGGAGCGCGTGAGGCGCAGCACCACCTCCTCGGTCACCGCCTGGATTGAGGCGGCGAGATCCATCTCGCGCTGGGTGAGCCACACCTCGGGCTTCCTCGGCGGGCCGCCGAAGAGCTCATCGAACTTGGCGTTGGTCATCGTCAAGCCAGTGCAGTAGTCGAAATAGTCGAGATTGAGCCGGAAGCTGCCGTCGGGCTTGAGATCGATCAGGTGCTCGTAGATGAGCGGGGCGTATTTCGGCTCCCCGTAGGGGGCCAACCCCATCACCTTGTACTCCCCGGAGTTGACCTTGAAGCCGGTGTAGTAGGTGAAGGCCGAGTAGAGGAGCCCGATCGAGTGCGGGAAGTGGATCTCGCGGTGGACCTCCAGGTCCTTGCCCTGCCCGTAGGCGAGCGAGGTGGTGGCCCACTCCCCGACGCCGTCCATGGTGAGCACCACGGCTTGCTCGAAGGGCGAGGGGAAGAAGGCGCTCGCCGCGTGCGAGAGGTGGTGCTCGGAGAAGAGCATCTTCTCGGCGACCTTCTTGCCCGCCCCGAGGGCCTTCAACTCCTTGGCCAGCAGATCCTTGAGGAAGAGCTTCTCGCGCAGCCAGAGCGGCATCGCCATCCGGAAGCTCTCAAACCCCCGCGGGGCAAAGGCGATGTAGGTCTCGAGCAGCCGCTCGAACTTGAGGAACGGCTTGTCGTAGAAGGCGATGAAGTCGACCTTGTCGAACCCGCCCCCTGCCACTCCCAGGCAGTAGCGCACCGCATGCGCGGGGAAGCCCGGGTCGTGCTTCTTGCGGCTGAAGCGCTCTTCCTGGGCGGCGGCGACGATGCGCCCGTCCTCGACGAGTGCCGCGGCGCTGTCGTGATAGAACGCCGAGATGCCCAGGACCCGCACGCCGGCCGGCTAGAAGAGCGTGTAAATGAACGGGGCGACCGCCGAGCCCTTGGCGAGGATCAAGAGACCCCCGAGTAGCACCATCACGATGAAGATGGGCAGCAGCCAGTACTTCTTGCGCACGCGCATGAAGCGCCACAGCTCGCCGACGAAGCTCATCTCGACGATTCTCCGAAGATCAGAACTGGTCGCCCAGGCTCTCGGGCTTGGGGCCGGGCGGGGTGCGCTCGATCCAATAGGACTGGACCACGGGGTCGCGCTTGAGCCGCAGCAGGTCTTTGCCAAGCAGTCTCATGATCAGCCCGGTGGGCGTCACCACCAGGTAGAACATGATACCCAGCACGATCGGATTCACGATCTTGTGAAGGAGCAGCCCGAGCTTCAGCCACAGGCGGTTGAGCGGCGCGAGCACCTGCGGGGCGGCGAAGGCCAGCCCCGCAAACAGCGCCCCCACTCCCAGGCTCCACAGCCGCACCCCACCGCCGTGGAAGAGCGGCAGGAGCGCGATGATCGCGAACACGACCGCGAACACCAGGCCGAAGGAACGGTTCGAGGAGCCGACGACTTCCTCGGTTCGGTGATATGACTCGTGCCCCATCGTTGGTCCGCAAAATGCTATGAAGCGTCCTTATAGCGCCGCAGAGGTCGGCGCGACGCTTAGTTTATCCCGGCTTTGCCTGGGGGGCTGATCGGCGCGATAGCGCCGTGGTTTCCTCCGAGCAGCCCCCCGGGAGCGCGCATCAGGAGCCACGAACCGCGCGAACTGCTGGGACTTGTACCTACTCTCGAGAAGCCTGACGTTCTGCAAGTTTCGAATTGACGAGTTCGGCAATCAGGCGTTGCGCACCGCTTCCGTAATGACCGTCATGCGGCACCCGTTGCTGGTCCGGCGGCAGCTTGGAGGAAGGAAACTCCACTGCCGAATTCCATTCCTCCTTACCGACGTAGTGCACGTACATCGCTTCTTCTTTGGAAAG
>JBAVOF010000069.1:0-6365 GCA_049691835.1 Polyangiales bacterium | reverse complement strand
GCTCTGCTCAGTGGCGGTGGCGGCGATTCGGAGGCCGAGGCCCTCGGCGCATTCGGTGGTGACGGGCCCAATCGAAAACAGGTCGAGGGCGTTCAATCGCTCCAGCGCTCCATCGCCAAGCACCTCGAAAAGGTTGCGCACAGTCGACGACGAGGTGAATAAGACCGCATCGCTCTCTGCCGGATCGACGAGGTCGCGGATTCGCTGGATCTCGGCCGGCTCGGGGGGCAGGTTCTGGTAAGCGACCACCACATCGACCGTGGCGCCCGCGTCACGAAGCGAGCTCGGCAAGATCTCACGCGCGACCTCCGCCCGGGGCAGGAGAACCCGTGCCCGATCGCCGAGCAATGGCCGAAGCGCCGCGAGCACGCCTTCCGCACGGGCGTCGTCCGGGATGAGGTCCGCGCGGATGCCGCCGGCGGCCAGTGCGCCCCCGGTCTTGCTGCCGATCGCACAGACCTTGGCGCCCGCGAGCGCCCTGAGGTCGAGACCGCCTTGGACGATCGCCGAAAAAACCGCCTCGACCGCATTGGCGCTCGTGAAGACGATCCAATCGTACCGATCGAGGTGGGTCACGGCATCGAGAAGCGGTCCCGGGTCGGGGGGCGGTCCAATGCGGATCGTCGGCGCCAAGATCGGCTGAGCGCCTTCGTCCCGAAGCAGCGCCGCAAGCGAGCCCGATTGCTGAACCGCTCGCGTCACGACGATCCGCTTGCCAAAGAGCGGCTTGGTATCGAACCAGCGCAACTGCTCGCGCAAGCGCACCACATCCCCCACGATCGTCAGTGCTGGCAAGCCGAGCCCGGCATCCGAGGCGCGTCGGTGGATGTCGGCCACCGTTCCCACGATGGTGCGTTGTGTCGGCAGAGATGCCCATTGCACGACTGCGACGGGCGTATCAGCCGGGCGCCCATGCTCCACGAGCAGCTTCATGAGGGAGTCGAGCTTACGCATCCCCATGAAGATGACGAGCGTCTCCGTGGCCGTGGCCAGCTTGGCCCAATCGTGGCCCGCGCGGTCTTTCTCAACCGACTCGGTCGCGGTGATGTAGGCAACGCTCGAAGCGAGCTCGCGATGGGTCAAAGAGAGCCCTGCATATGCGGTGGCCGCAAGCGGCGAAGGGACACCGGGGACCACTTCGAATGCAATGCCCTCCGAGGCGAGGAGCTCGGCCTCTTCCGATCCGCGGCCGAATAGATACGGGTCGCCGCCTTTGAGGCGAACGACGATCTTTCCTTCTCGGGCGGCTCGAACGAGTCGGCGATTGATGTCGGCTTGCCGCTCGCTGGCGCGACCCGCGCGCTTGCCGACGAACACGAGCTCCGCGTCGTGCCGCGCCGCGTTCAGTTGATCCGGATGCACCAGCGCGTCGTACAGCACAACGTCCGCTTGCCTGAGCCTGCGCAGGCCGCGCGCGGTGATCAGCTCAGGATCTCCCGGGCCCGCACCGACCAAGTAGACTTTGCCGGGTACGCTCATCGCGCTCAGGTCTCGCTCGAGTCGTCGGGCGGGACGATCGGTTCGGTCTCGACCACGCCTCTTCGGCGCTTTCGCTTCTGCACCGCACGGGCTCGCACCTGGGGTCGCACGCCTCCGGCGTCGTTGGGAATGAATCGAATCTCCGTTTTCACTTCGAAGGACAACGACGTGAGGGCCCTGTAGAACTCGCCCGCGATGTCGGTTGCTTCGAGAAAATCACGGACCTCGTTGGCCACGCCGCGAACCAACGCGTTCTTGGTCTCGTCGACGGACGCGAACACGTAGCCGATCAGCTCTTTGGGGAGCTTGCCGTCCTGGGTCACCCCGCGAAGCGCGCTATCCGCGCTTCTAAGCGTACCCACTCCTGCTTCGATGCCTTTCTCGACTGCTTTGCGTAGTGCATCGCGTAAGACACCCTCCGACCAGCGGCGCTCTCGTTCTTCCGGGACTGCGTCGGAAGAAGCTTTTTCGTCGAAATCTCGAGGCATCATGGTTTTGCCGTTCTCCGTCCCTGTAGGGGTGGTGTGCCGTGAGCATACCTCATGCACGCGCCGAGTGCAGTTTCGGAGTTGCAAGGCGGGCAACCGCAGATGCCATCCACCCGGGGTTCGGCACTGACGAGTCTTGCGTTCAAAAAAGTGACCGGCTATACGAATACAAATGGGTCAACGGGCACGCACGGTGGAAGAGCTTTGGGAGCAAGCTGAAGAGGCGCTCGAAGCTTCGTCCAAGCGCGCAGAAGGTTTGCTCATGCAGCTGGTGTCAGTCGCAGAGGAAGGAAGCGACGCCTCGCTCTTTGCGCACCGACACCTCGCGGAGCTGCATTTGGAAGACAACCCCTGGAGAGCCGCTTTGCACCTGCGACGCGTGCTCGGTCACTGTGCCGATGACGATGTGCTTCATGCCCTCATGGGGCTCTGCCAAGCGCTACTCGGCAACTACCGGGTAGCGGTGCGTTCGTACCGGCAGGCATCGAACCTCGCGCCGCAAACGCCCTGGTATCATCACAACCTCGGCCATCTCTTGGATGTCGCGCTGGACGACCCGACCCGCGCAGAGTCCCACCTGCGTCGCGCCTATGAGCTCGAGCCGGAGCATGACGAGATCATCGGCTCGCTGGCACACTGCGTTGCGCGACTCGGCGATCTCGACCAGGCGCAGCGGCTCGCCGCGCTCGCGCAGGAAAAGGGTCCGTGCAACCCAGATCACCGCGTCCTTCTCGACTGGATCGAGGGGGGTGCGACCGACGCGCCCGCGGCGATCGCAACCGTTCGCCGTCCACCTGGCGACCTGGTCGCGGAGACCGTGCAGCTCAAGATGGGTGAAGCTGGCTTCTCGCGTGCCGAGATCGAGCGCGCCAAGCAGCTCTGGTCCGACATGCAGGCGCACTGCGAGCTGCGAGTCACCAAGCCTGAGGTCTTGGCAGCCGCGCTCGAGTACGCGATCGCGGTCGTGGAGCGGCGTCCTGGGTGCACTCAGGCCGAAATCGCTCGGCGCTATGGTGTCGCGGCGACCTCGGTCTCCGCGCGCTTTGCACAGATCCGAAACGCGCTCGCCTTGCGTCCCGGCGACCCTCGCTACGCGGCGTCGCGCTGAAAACTGGCCACCCCTGGGTGAATCGCCTATCCGGGGTCCATGCGCGAGCTCTCCAGCGCGACGACGCTTTGTCGTGTTCTGATCGGTCTCGACCGGGCGGGCGCGAGTGGCACGTTGCACCTGAGTGGTGAAGGAAGCCGGGCGGCGATCGCTCTGCATGGGGGTCGGGTGGTTGGCGCCACCGTCGGTCGCGGTACGGCCGTCCTGCCTCGGGAGCTGCTCGACAGCGTCTTACAGGTCTGTCGATGGGATGGTCTGGTCCTTCGTCTCGTCCAGTCATCCGGTGCGGAGACCTGGTGTCAGTGCCGAAACCCGATTCCGGCCCGCACACTCGCGCTGCAAGGCATGCGCGCGGTGGTGATGGACCTCGACGCAGTCAGCGTTGGCGCTGAGCTCGGGGACGCGATCTATCACCTGACCGATACAGGGGAGACGCTCTTGGCCGGGGCAGAGCTTCGCCCCGAAGAGACTGCCGCGCTCTTCTGGTTGCGGCGCGGTGTGCTGGCCCCAGAGCTCTTGGCACTTCCTGGTTGCGGGCCAGTTGCTCAACGCTTCGTCTGGATGCTCAAGCTCCTAGGAGTTGCCGCCCCCAAGCCGGGCGGCTCCTATCCGTTGCTGTTGCGAAAGCGCCGAGAGGTGCGGAGGGCCGCGTCCGCGCATGCGCTCCTCGACCTTCCCGACGGGGCGGGCCGACGGGATGCGCGTCTTGCCCTTCGCAAGCTCGTGCGCGACCTTCACCCAGACCGATTTGGAGAGCGCGCGCCGCTCGCGCTTCGTCGGGCGTCCGGCGAGATCATGAGCGCGCTCGTCCATGCCGAGGCGTGCATTGCTTCAGGGCGCGTGCGCTAGCCTGAGCCTGCCGGCTTACTCGACGCGTTGGTGAACGTTCAGCACCTCGGGTGGCTGCAGGCCGGTCGCGTCGAGTACGGCGCGCAGCTCGAACACCGAACGCACACCGTCTCCGTCGAGATCGCCCTCGGCGCGAAACGAGACCGACCCCAGCGCCTCGTTGCCGATCAGGTTGCAACCGTCTCGGCTGGGGAGGTAACTGTAGCTGTAGCGAATCGGTCGGTCCGGTTGGAAGCCGAGCGATTCCCAAGTGGCATGGCCCTCCTGGTCGTCCGACAAGAAGTCCACCTCCGTCGATTCGACCGTCGGTGAGGCGGGTGTGGGGCCGGCTTTCGGCGGTAGGCAGTGGCGTTGACCGGTTCCCCAGGACCTCGCGTAGTACGCCGCCGTCCGATCGCTCATCTCCTGAAGGAGCTCGGAGGCTTCCGCGATTTTGTTGGTGCGCACCCGGCGTGCGAACGTCGGCACGAACACCGCAAGCACGATGCCGACGAGGCAGAGCAGGAGCGCCGCTTCGATCAGGCTCAAGCTGGGTCGATTCCGAGGCAAGGCCGGCGGACTTTGCGAGTCCACCGGCGGTTTGGCAAGAGCCTAGCCGTCATGCTCGGCGCCGATCGTCAAGCCGACAGGGTCGGCCACGAAGAAATAGAGGGCCGAGGGCAGGTACGGAAACTCCTCCAGACGGCGCTGTTCGAACTCCTCGTTGGCCCGTCGAAAGGCTTCCGCGTACGCCTGGTCGCGGAGCTGGCTGAGTCGGACTTCGATTTCCGACTTCACTTTCGGGTCCCGGACCAAGGCGTACACCTCCTCGAGGTGGCGGAGCTCGCGATCCCTCTGGCCGAGCTTGCGAAGCGAGCTCGCGTTCGTGAGGACGAGCCATGCAGGACCCGCACCGAGGCGTGCTGCCGTCATCATGTATTCGTTCCCGTCGGCCTCGAGGCGTTCGCGGTTGGGGTCGTCCTTCGGAAGGTTGGGCAGCAGCTCGTACATGATCGTCGCCCCTGCATCCCAGGCCAGCTCACCATCGTTGGGGTACCGTTCCACGCCACGCCGCAGCACGTCGATCGCGCGTTCGATGAGCTCGGGCGGGCTGCCGGTTGGCGTGTACACCCCCGCCACTCCCACCCAGCGGTAGACGCGCCGAAAGTCGGGGTCGAGCGCCAACATCGACTCGCCGTACTCGAACACGTGCTTCACGGCGCCCCGGTGTTCGAATTCATCGCCGAAGTAGATCAGGGCGCGGAGCCAAATCAGGTCTGCGAGCGCCCGTCGGTGTCCCAGGCTCATCACCTGCAGCCATTCGGGGGGCGGAAGGTAGTAGATGTCCTCGTAGGTTTGGGTGGCGAGGTAATGCCCCATCGCCTGTCGCCGTAGCAAGGCTGCTGCCGCGATCACGCCAATGATCAGCACGATCGCCAGAAGCGGAGCCCGGGCTCGCACCGTCCCAGTATACCCGAGTAGGGGACAGGGCCTATTAAATGCAAAAGGCCGCGACAGGTGTCGCGGCCTCTTGAGTCGTTACACCCGCTCGATCACTCGAGTGGGTCTTGGGTGAAGATGCCCGGCGCGCGGTAGAGCGCGTTGTCGTCGTTGCTGCCGGCGGCGAGGTCGAACGTCGAGAACTGGCCGTCATTGTCGAGGTCGCCGTGTGCCGAGAAGGTGTACACGGAGGTGGAATTTGCGGCCTTGCCACAGTCGTTGGTGGTGCCGGAGTTGTCCGCGGTAATGTCGTACTCAAAGTAGAGCGGATCGGCCGGCGCGAAGTTCAGCGCCCCGTAAGAGGCAGCCTCGCTCGCCCAGAGAGGAACGTATTTCGCATCCGTCGCGACCCAGCTAGCAGTGGCCGTGGGGACCACGCAGTGCGACGCGGCCGCAGCGGTTCCGCCGGCGGTGACCACGCCCTGGACCCAGTTCTCCGCCTCGTAGTACGAGGCCGCGCCCTGGAAGAGCGCCTTGAGGTTGCTGCCCGCTTCCGAGGTCTTCGAGCGCTTCACGTAGTTCACGAATGCCGGGATCGCGATCGCGGCGAGGATGCCGATGATCGCAACCACGATCATCAACTCGATGAGGGTGAATCCCTCTTTCTTTGAAAATAGCTTGTTCATTCCTAGTTCCCTTTCCCCCGGGCGCAGCGCCCGCTTAATCCTGAGTTGCCTTAGAGCACTGCAACTGCCGTGCCGATTCTCCCGGACCCCGCTCCTAAGCGGAAATTATTGGTAAATCCGCGAGTGAGCATGCCGGGAACCGTCGCCGGGAGACAGATTTCGTCACCTTCAGGTGACGGGAATTGTCATTCCCAGCCGCCAATTCCATTGGCACTGTTATAAATCTGCGTCGACTGGGAGTACATCTCGAGGTAGAAATCCTGAGTATCCTCGTCCAGGTCGGCCTGGGCCCGCGCCGCGAACCAGTGATCATTGATGTCGAGGTTGCTGCCGGCC
>JBAVOF010000068.1:0-1887 GCA_049691835.1 Polyangiales bacterium | reverse complement strand
GGCGTCGATAGCGGTGGATCGGCCGCTGCTCGATCCTCGTTGCCCGCGAGCTCGATGTTCCACGGCTCGAGGACGATGTGCGCGCAGTGGTTCGCGAGCTCCTGCAGGTGGGTGGCTTCTTGCGCCTGGCGCGCGCGCAGCACCGGGTCGGTCACATCGAGCGGAGTGAGGGTCTGGTTCACCAGCCACGCGAAAGGCTTGATGTCCGCGCGCGCGAGGTCTTGCTCGAGCTGCATGGCTTCGTGGATCGGCGTTGCCTCCGGAAGCGTCACGAGCAGCACGTGGGTGAACTGAGGGTCCCGCAGGCGAGGCAGGAGTCGCTGCACGGTTTCCGGGCTGCCGCTAGGCTTCTTCAGAACCTCGCGGTGGTAGGACTCGGCCGCGTCGAGCAGGAGCAGCGTATGGCCGGTCGGGGCCGTGTCGATGACGACGAAGCGGTCCTCACCCTGCGCGACTGTTTCGGCGAAGGCGCGGAAGACCGCAATCTCCTCGGTACATGGGCTGCGAAGGTCCTCTTCGAGCAGGGCCTTGCCCTGGGCGTCGAGACCTTTACCCGCCGTAGAAAGCACCTCTTCGGTGTAGCGGCGGGTCTCGAGCTCTGGATCGATGCGAGTGACGCGCAGCAGAGCAGAGCCGCCCGCGCGCAGGTCCCGTGCGGCCTGCTCGACGTGGGCAGCGGGATCCGTGGTCGTCAAGGTGACAGGAAACCCGCGGCGAGCGAGCTCGCTCGCGATGCGGGCTGCGACGGTCGTCTTGCCGACGCCTCCCTTGCCCATGGTCATGACCACGCCCTTGCCGTGCACGGCAAGCTGCTCGATGAGGGTGTCCAGGCGATTGCCGCGAAATGCCGGCGCATTAGAAGGCGGCGCGTCGAACAGAGCTGGATTCAGCATCCCCAGCTGCCGAAGCGGCTCGATCCCTACCAGCTCGAAAGGAAGGAGAGGCACGTCCACCCGCGGAATGCGTCGCAGACCTGCAGGAAGCGATTCCAGCGAAGCGCGTCCTCGCGCCGCCATGGCGACGGCCGTCGGGTCGCTCGCGTCGGCTGCCTGGAACACGCCGTTCACGATGAGCTGCACGTTGGACACACCGAGCTGCGCGAGCTCGGTACGAGTCCGCTCGGCTTCCGTGAGCGACGAAGGCTCAGGACGCGCGACGAGCACGAGCGTGGTCTTCGAGGGGTCGCGGAGCGCTTCGTTCGAGGCGGCATAGAGCGTCTTCTGAGCGGTCAGTCCGGACAGTGGCCCGAGACACGACGTGCCGCCGACGTTGGTATCGATGAAGCTCGTCCAGGCAGCCGGCAGCTCGAGCAGCCGCAGCGTGTGCCCCGTGGGCGCCGTGTCGAAAATGACGTGGTCGAACGCGGCGGTGGCGGCACGGTTGCCGAGGAGCTTCGAGAACTCGTCGAACGCCGCGATCTCGACCGTACATGCGCCAGAGAGCTGCTCCTCAATGCTGGCCACCGCGACCGCAGGAAGCACCCCACGGTACGGCCCCACCACGCGCTCACGGTAGTCGTGCGCCGCTTGCTCCGGATCGATGTTCAGAGCGGAGAGACCGGGCACGTCCGGAACCGCGGTGGGCGTCGACGAGAGCTTCGCGCCCAGCACCTCGTCGAGATTCGAGGCCGGATCGGTGCTGACGAGCAGCACGCGCTTGCCGGCATCGGCGAGCGCGATGGCGGTGGCGCAGGCGGAAGAGGTCTTTCCCACGCCACCCTTGCCCGTGAAGAACAGGATGCGTGTTGGATTCTGGATCAACGTGGACATGACGGTTCTCTTCAGCAGCAGCGGGACTTCTTCTGGGGGGACGACTCGTTCGTGGTGGACGGGCCGCAGCAGGCGCTCGACTGCGCCTTGGCAACCGCGTCCTGGCTCGCTCCCGCAC
>JBAVOF010000067.1:0-5300 GCA_049691835.1 Polyangiales bacterium | reverse complement strand
GCCCAGCACCCTGGGTGTGTCGACCGCAGCGGCGATCACATACGGATTCGAGAGGCCGAGCACGGTGGCGGGCACCGCGAAGGGTGAAGCTTGAATCGCGGCGGGAGGCGAATCGGCGGATGCTAATTTGGGCCCCAGAAGCGACGCGACGAAGGCGCACAGAAAACATAGGACCCCGAAACAGGGGCACCTTACGGGAGTACACACACCCACTTGAACATTCGTCTGCACCGTCAATCCATTCGCAGTATGTCAGAAGCCCATTGATTAAGCTAGAGGGGTGAGTTTCGATCGGGCCAACAGACCCTCACGCTCCGAACCTAGCCGGTCCGCCGCGAGATTGAAAGGTATTGGCGACGCAATTGCCGAACCTTTACGTAGCGCGACACTTCGTTGAAAGCTCTCCGAGGGGGCTCTGGATAAGTCAGAAGCCCGGTCGACGCCGGGCTTCAAGCTAAGTGTATGAAACAACTCTGAGTCTACTGCGCGCCCCGGGTGCCGCGGCGCAGGTAGGCCGGGATGTCGAGCACCGCCTCGTCGTGCAGGGCACTGGCTCCGAAGGCCCTGGTTCCAACGGACTGCGGGACCGCCGCCGGCATCCCCTCTAGCGTCGACGAGAAATCCTCACCCCGCGACGAACCGGCTCGGACGGACCGATTGCCCGAGATCCCGTGCGAGCTCTGGTTGCTCGCAACCGCGTGTTGGAGCCCTAGCGAGATCGGGGTTTGTCCCGACTTCGAGAACCCGGTCGCGATCACGGTGACCTTCACGGTGTCCGTGAGAGTTGGATCGGTGACGACACCGAAAATGATTTCCGCATCTTCGTGCGCCGCCTGCTGAACCAGACCTGCGGCCTCGTTGATCTCACGGAGCTTGATGTCGGGGCCAGCAGTGAAGTTGATCAGGATACCCGTCGCACCCTGCACCGACACCTCGTCGAGGAGTGGCGAGTTCACAGCCATCTCCGCCGCCTCCAGCGCACGGCGGTCTCCTCTGGCGATCCCGGTACCCATGAGCGCGCGCCCGTTGTTGGCCATGATGGTCTTCACGTCGGCGAAATCGACGTTGATCATGCCGGCGTTGATGATGAGATCGCTGATTCCCTGAACCGCCTGAAGCAAAACGTCGTCGGCGCGAGCGAATGCGTCGAGCATCGTGATGTCGTCGTCGCCGAGCGACATGAGGCGTTGGTTGGGAATCGTGATGATGCTGTCGATGGTGTCGATCAGCTCCTGGACGCCCCGTTCGGCGTTCTTTCCTCGCTTACGTCCCTCGAAGAGGAACGGCTTGGTGACGACGCCAACCGTGAGCGCACCCTGGTCCTGAGCGACCTGCGAAATGATTGGCGCCGCGCCCGTGCCCGTGCCACCGCCCATCCCGGCAGTCACGAAGACCATATCCGCGCCCTCGAGTGCTTCGGACAAGCGCTGGATGTCTTCCAGCGCCGCCTTCCGGCCCACGTCGGGATTGCCCCCTGCCCCCAGACCGCGCGTGAGCTGCGCGCCGAGTTGGATCTTCACGGGGGCGAGACTGCGATCCAAGGCTTGCGCATCGGTGTTTGCAGCGATGAACTCTACGCCTTCCAGGCCGCGTTGAATCATCGTGTTGAGCGCGTTTCCGCCACTACCGCCGACGCCTACGACTTTGATGCGTGCCTGAAGCTCTGCGTCGTCCGCGAACTCAATCGAGATAGCCATCGATTCCTCCTAAAAAACTTCCTTAAACCACGCGCCGATCTTTCGACCGAGTCCACGACTCGCAGCCACCTCGACTGTACGTTCGGGCGCAGATGTTCCCGCTAGTTGGTTAGCCCCGTGTTTCACCAACCCAACGCCGGTTGCGTAGGACGGGCTCTTCACGACGTCGATCAATCCACCGATCCCCGTGGGTGCACCACGGCGCACTGGCAGGCCGAGCACTTCCTCGGCGAGCTCTGGCAGGCCGTCCAAGAGGGTCGTTCCGCCGGTGACGATGGCTCCCGATGCCAGCATGTCCATGTAGCCAGTCTCGGCGATGACGTGACGGCACGCGGCGAAGATTTCTTCTACGCGTGGTTCGATGATGTCGCAGAGCACCCGGCGAGGCAACGAGCGCGGGGGCCTGCCGCCGACCGAGGGTACTTCGATGGTTTCGTCATCGTCGACCATCCGTGACGCCGCACATCCGTACTTGATCTTGATGCGCTCGGCCTCGGCCATCGGCGTCCGGAGACCCGTCGCGATGTCGTTCGTCAGATTGATTCCGCCAATCGGAATCGAGCTGGTATGCACGACAGCACCATCGACGTAGATGATGATGTCGGAAGTCCCGCCGCCGATATCGATTAGCACGCCACCGATCTCCCGCTCGTCACCGCTCAACACCGCATGTGCGCTAGCGAGCGGCTGCAGAACGACCTCTTCGACGAACAGACCGCAGCGTTCGGCACATTTGGTGACGTTTGCGACGCTGGTCGATGCGGCAGTCACCATGTGTACGCGTGCCTCGAGACGGACGCCGGCCATCCCAATCGGCTCCTTGATCCCGTCTTGTTCGTCGACGATGTACTCCTGAGGGAGCACGTGGAGCACTTGACGGTCGCCGGGCAGAGGAACTGCCTTGGCTTGCTCGAGCACACGGGTGACGTCCTCCGAGCAGACCTCGCGATTGGCGATTGCCGCTACACCATCCTGGTTCATGCCGCGAACATGGCTTCCGGCGATGCCGGCATAGACGGCGTTGATCTCGACGCCAGCCATCGTTTCGGCCTGCTCGACCGCGGCTCGAATCGCCTGGACGGTCGACTCGATGTTGACGACGACACCCTTCTTCAGGCCCTTTGAAGGAACGGAGCCTATCCCGATGATGTCTAGGCCTTCTTCCGACTGCTCGGCCACAATCACGCAGACCTTCGTCGATCCCAGATCCAACCCTGCAATGATCTCGTTTTCCGCCATCCCTCGCCTCTGTCTGACCCATACACAAACGCGTTTGCACGAGACAACTTTCGTGCAGAAAAAAAAGGGCTGAAATGCACTTTTTGCTCAGCGGGAAATCAGGCCTGGCAGACGGCGACGGGGATCGTCTTGCTCAGGGCAGGCGGACCGTCACGCGCTCAGGACTTCGAACGTTGTCGAGGTACACGTAGGAAGGTCTTGTTTTCTCTCGGGCAAGTCGTTCGAGGACTTGCCTGAAGCGGCGGAGCTTCTGCCGGGTCTGTCCGTTGCCGAGGCGCAGGTTCAACCCATCGTCACCGACAAAGAGCTCAATTCCGTTGGCGCCTTCAAAATGAATTTCAGATACCGGCTCTCGCTCCGAAAGACCCGCGCCCTCGTAGTCTTGAAGAAGTGCCATGGAGCGCAGCAGGATGGCGGTGCGATAGTCGAAATCGTCGTAGAATCGCTCGGAGGCAATGCCGGTGATGACTGGCAGGTCGACCGGATCGTCGACCCCAAGACGCTTGAAGACGGCGCCCTCGCTGCTCACCAAATAGAGCTGATCCAGCGCCACCAGGGCAACCGGCGCACGCTCCACCACCTCGATTCGTATGCGCCCCGGGAGCTTCCGAAGCACCTTGGCTTCAGCAATCCAAGGATGTTGAAGCAAGTGATTCCGAGCTTCTTCAGTCGAAACCTCGAAAATGTTTGACCCAATTTGGAGCCGGGCGGCCCGACGCACATCGATGTCCTCGACCTGATGGTTGCCCTCGATGCGGATCTCGCGAATGGCAAACGCCTCGGCCGCATGGGCGTAACCGACGACTCGGTCACCGAGCAGGAAGATCAGTGCTACGGCGAGCCCCACCAGCGCGACCTTCACAGCGCGGCGCAGGAACGTGCGACGACGAACGATCCAACCACCCAATCGCTCGCGAAGACCGGCGGCGCGGTGCCACCAACTCGTCTTGCCCTCGGTGCGCCGAGGCTTGCTGGGCGCGGGCCTTCGCCGGTTCTGCGTGCGGTCAGGCGATGGAGCTTTCCTAGCCAGCTTCTTGAGAGGCATCAGCTTGCTCGATGCAACCCTCTTGGCCGCCCCGTTCTTTCGGGAAGGTGCCTTCTTTGTGGGGCTTTGTTCGGACGCGTTCCCTCGAATGGCCTTCTTGCGTACCGGTTTCTTTCGCGACCCTGATGCGACCCGCCGGCGGTTCATCGGCGCAGCACCTGGAGGATCTCCGGACCGGTGCGCGTGATATCGCCTGCCCCGAGCGTGATCACCACGTCCCCCGGGCGAGCTCGTGCGGCAACCACTTCAGCCAAATCGTTCCGATCTTGTACCAGCGTCACGTCTCGATGTCCGTGCGCGCGAATCGCCTCGGCGAGTCGGCGCGCATCGGCCCCTTCGATTGGTTTTTCGCCCGCCGCGTAGACCTCGGTCAAGAATAGGACATCGGCCCGGTTGAAAGCTCTGGTGAGCTCGTCGAACAGGTCCCGGGTTCTGGTGAATCGATGCGGCTGAAAGGCGACCAGAAGGCGCGCTCCGTAGGCTCGTTGCGCTGCCTCGAGGGTCACCTCGACCTCCGCCGGATGGTGTCCATAGTCGTCGATGACCGTGACGCCAGCCTCTTCGCCGACGATGGAAAAGCGCCGCTGCACCCCCTCGAAGCTTCGCAGCGCCGAACGAACCTGATCGTGGTCGACCCGCAACTCGTCCGCAACGGCGATGGTCGCGAGCGCATTCAGCACATTGTGGGCACCTGGCATGCGAACCTCGAACTGGCCCAAGCTTTCGCCGTGATGGTCGACGTCGAAGCCCACCGACAATCCCGAGAACACGGGGTTGCGGGCTCGATAGTCCGATTGGGGGGAGAATCCATAAGTGACTATGCGCTTATCGAGCCTGGGCAAGATGTCCTGCACGTTCGGGTGATCGAGACAGGCAACCACCAAGCCATAGAACGGCACACGATTGGCGAAGCCCACGAACGCTTCCTTCACACCGTCGAGGCTCCCGTAGTGGTCCAGGTGCTCGGCATCGATGTTCGTGATC
This sequence comes from Polyangiales bacterium, assembly GCA_049691835.1. Classification (GTDB taxonomy): domain Bacteria; phylum Myxococcota_A; class Polyangia; order Polyangiales; family Houyiibacteriaceae; genus SG8-38. Next base: position 335 of record JBAVOF010000067.1, on the reverse strand, counting down.
ACTGCGATGGAGGGGATGAGGTGATGGAAAGAGCCGTCGGACTCGTCGGCTTCGGCCACCAGCAGATCCCCCGCGCCCATCGCGGCACCCGACCCGAGAGCGTTGAGCCGGCCTCCGATGATGACGGTCGGATCCAAGCCCGCACCCCGCAGAACCGTCGCTACCAAGGATGTCGTCGTCGTCTTGCCGTGGGAGCCGGCGATTGCGATTCCGTCCTTGAGCCTCATCAGCTCGCCGAGCATCTCCGCCCGGGGAATCACCGGCACTCCGGCCTCGCGCGCTGCGAGGAGCTCGGGATTGCTAGGCGGCACCGCGGAAGAAAAGACGACGACGTC
>JBAVOF010000066.1:0-13263 GCA_049691835.1 Polyangiales bacterium | reverse complement strand
ACTGTGGAACATCCATCTGGTGGAAAACGTGGCGGGCGGCGCGGCCATGGTCTTGCGGCTCCATCATTGCATCGGCGACGGCACGGCCATGAACGCGGTTTTGTTTCGCCTGATGGACATGGCCCGCGATGCGCCGATCGGCGAGGTGCACGAGCCCGCCACCGAAGCGCCGGAGCGGCACGACTTCATGTCCACCATCTTCAGGCCCGTGAGCAGCATCGGAAACGCCATCCGCTACTTGGCGCACGAAGGCAGCGAAAGCCTACGCCACCCCTCACGCATCGTGGAGGGCGCGGGCGCCGCGGCCGAAGCGGCCAGCATCGTCGGGCGCGTGCTGCTGATGTCACCCGATCGGGAGACGCCGTTCAAGGGTCCTCTCGGTGTACAAAAGCGCGTGGCCTGGTCCAACAACATTGCTTTGACGGACGTCAAGACCGTCACCAAGGCCTTGGGTGCGAAGGTGAACGACGTCATGCTGAGCGCGGTCGCTGGCGGACTGCGCGACTACCTCATCGCGCGCAACGCCGATGTGAGCGATCTCGAGATCCGGGCCGTGATTCCGGTCGACCTCCGCGAGCCGCAGCGGGGCATCGAGCTCGGCAACGCCTTTGGCCTCGTCTTCTTGACTCTCCCGCTGAGCATCGCCGACCCGGTGCAACGCCTCGTCGAGACCAAGAAGCGCATGGACGCCATCAAGCAGTCGATCGAGGCGCTCACGTTCTACAGCCTCCTCAACATCTTTGGCGTGACGCCCCGGCAGGTCGAGGAGCAGGGGCTCAACATCTTCGGCTCGCGCGCCACCGCGGTCGTGACCAACGTGCGCGGACCCGATCAGGCCCTCTACATCGCCGGCAGCAAGATCGAAAACATCATGGGCTGGGTTCCCCAAGCCGGACACCTCGGCCTCGGGGTCAGCATCTTCAGCTATGACAGTAAAGTGAGCGTCGGCGTGATCACGGACGCTGGGCTCGTGCCCGATCCAGAACAAATCACCGCCCATTTCCGCGCCAGGTTCGACGAGTTGTTGGCCATCGCGAAGCAAGGCGCGAGTGCCGGCGTGACGTTGTGACCAAGGCCTCTCGCGAAGCCCGCTCTGCATGCATCATCGCACGATGACCGAGCTGTCCTCCCACTACGCCGAGGTCAACTCCAATCGCAAGTCAAAGGCATCCGCCCATCGCAGTGAAGAGTCTCGACACCCTGCACTTTCGGCGATTGGAGATAGGCCTTGTCGGTAGGCACGAACGGCCTGCCCCCATGGTCGAAGGATCTTCGTCTTCAGCTCACAACCGCAGTCCGGTGTCGTCGCCTCGCTGAAGGCGCTCGTCCAAAAGCTCGTTGACCGACTGCGTCACCTGGATCATTTCCCGAGGTGCATCTGTGAGTCGGCAGCGCCGCAAGCGGTCGCCTCGCCGGGCGCTCTCGAGCACCTGGTACAGGTCCAGCAGGGGGCGAACGAACCGGTTCTGGAGGCGCATCAACACGAAAAGGCTAAGCAAGAACGAGATGAACCCGACGAGGACCGTGGTCCAAGCTCCCGCGCTGCTAAGCCGTTGCGCCTCTTGGTCGACCGACCTCATGGCCTCCCGATTGATCCACATGATCTTCCGTGCATCGCCTACGACTTGGCTTCGAGCTTCCGCGTCTCCGCTCATCGCCGCCTCGATATTGCGCTCCAGGGAATCGATCACCGGCCGTTCCGAGGGTTCGGTCACGTTCTTCTTGGCGTTCTCGAATGAACGTTTCACGCGGTGCCGCGCATCCGCGGACAGGGGAGCACCCCCTGACTCGGCAAACTCAGCAAGCATCTCTTCAGCAGCAACGATCGAGTACACGTTTTCATGCAAAATGCGTTCGATTGCAGGTCCCATCCGTGCCAGGAGTCCGATGGAGCCGAACGCGAGGAGCAGGTTCAGCGAAACGAGCGCGCCGACGGTCAACAGAAGCTCACGCCGCAGCTCCATCGTCAGCTCTGCTCCATCATCTGCGACACCGCCCGCTCTTTCGCGACGACTACCATCACGTCACCCTCCTCGATGTTAGAGTCGGGTTCCGGCATCACGACGGCACCCGTGGTCTCCTTTCGTATGGCCACGACCGTGACGCCGAAGCGACGGGGTAGCTGGAGATCCGTCAAGGTGCTGCCGACAAAACTCGAGGGCACTGCAATCTCGGTGATCAGAACGCCTCTTCCGAGTTGCATTTCCCCCCGGATGCGCTCGTACAAGATCTGATTGGCAAAGCGGTCGCCGAACTCGCGCTCCGGGTTCACGACGTGCGTGGCTCCCACGAGCGTCAAAATACGCGCATGCAGATCGCTGTTGGAGCGCGCGATCACGCGACGCGCGCCCATCTGTGTGAGCAGTGCCGTGCAAATGATGGACGCCTCCTTGGCCTCGTCACCAATTGCACATAGGCACACATCGCGCCGCTCTGGAGAGGTCCTGGCGAGCGCCGACTCGTCGGTCGCATCGAAACACGCTGCTTCGGTGACGAATGCAGCGACCGTCCGCACGCGGTCCTCGCTGACGTCGACCGCCAGCACCTCGACCTGCCGGGCTGCCAATGCGCGGCAGACCGACATTCCAAACTGACCGAGCCCGATCACCAATGCTTGTCGTTTCATTCTTCTCTCCGCGAGTACCTATCCAACATCGATCTCCTCCTTGGGGCGCCCGATTGCCGAGAGAGATTGTCTGCTACTCAAAAACATCAGGAGGGTGACTCCGCCAACGCGTCCGACGAACATGCAAACGATGATGATAGCCTTTCCAATGCCATCCAATTGAACCGTGCCGCCAATCGAAAGGCCAACGGTTCCTAGGGCCGAAACGACCTCGAATACCGCAAGTCCGGTCGGCATCCGCTGGGTGAGCTGAATCGCCACCAAGCCCGTGAGACCGGTGGCCGCCGCCACTGCCACGATGACGGCCGCCTTGGTGCGCGTGCGTTCGGGAATCGTCTTGCCAAATACCTCCAAGGTCCACTGTCCGCGAATGGCTTGCAAGGCGGACAACACCAGGACCGAAATCGTGGTGGTCTTGACTCCACCCGCGGTGCCGCCTGGGCTGCCTCCGATGAACATCCACAGCAACATCAGTGTGAGCGTCGCGGGTCGTACGGCCGCGATGTCCACCGAGTTGAATCCGGCCGTTCGAAGAGTCACCGACTGGAACCAAGCATTGTGAATACGGTCGATTTGCGGCAGGCCGCGCAGAGAATGGTTCCATTCGAAAGCGAGAATCAAGAGAAAGCCGACGACGAGGAGCACACCCGCGGCAGCAAGGCTGAGACGCGCCTGAGCCGAGCTCGGTTCCGCGGAGCGCTTGAAGATGGCGGGAAGAGCAAACACCGCTAGCGGCGACAGGCCGCCCAGGATGATCAGCACTCCGACGACATGCAGTACCAGAGGAGACTCCTGATAGGACATGAGACTGTTGCTCTGGAGCGCAAACCCCGCGTTGCAGAAGGCCGAGACGGAGGTGAATATCCCCCGCCAGAGCGCGGCTCCCAGGCCATCGCCGTGGCTCACGAATGCCAGGGTGAGAATGAGAGCCCCAAGCACCTCTGCAACCACCGTCAACTGAAGAATTTGCTTGGCTGTCGAAAATAGGCGGCCGCGGTCCTGCGTGCTGATCAAACTGGCTATCGCGCCCTCGTGTCGCAGGCTCATTCGCCGACCGAGCGCCCGCAGAGCCGCTGTGGACAACGTCATGATCCCGAGTCCGCCCACTTGGATCAGGAGAAGTATCATCAGTTGGCCGAAGACACTGAAGTCGACGGGCGTGTCGCGGACGATCAACCCCGTGACGCAGACGGCGCTCGTGGAGGTGAAGGCGGCATCGATGAAACCGATGCCCCGCCCGGAAGCAGAGCTTTGCGGCAATGCCAACGCCATGGTCCCACCCACGCATAGAATCGCAAAGGTTCCCACCAGGAATCGTTCCGGATGGCCTAGCAGAGGTTCCCACCAGCTCGTTTGCTCTATTTCCAGCCGACGCGGCTGTCTGAAAAGCACCACGGTGGCGAGCGCGATGCCTGCAAATGGGCTCATCGTCCACCACCAGCTCCCCCAGGACACCAGGGCGACTGGGCATGCGCCAGCGACCGTCCCCAACACGGCAACGGCACGGCGCGTCTGCGTGCGCAGATTTCTGAGCCCCCACTCGACGTCGAGAAGCACGGTGATGGCCAGGGCCCAACCGACTGCTAGAGCCCAACCGATTGTCGGCGCATCGTCGAGGGACTGCTCGACGCCTGCAAAGGTCCATAGAAGCCAAAGTATGGTCGCCACGATGGCTGCGCCCTGAGCTTGACCCTCGTATACAGGGCGGCGACGGATGCGGGCCCAGACCAGGAGCGGTCCGCCTACCTTCCAGAGCAAGGCAAGCGCGGCAGTCCCCACGATCAGGGTTGCAAGAGCGGCGAGCGGTGCCTGGGTGAGATGAGGCGAGGCGAGACCGAGCGCGCCCAGAATGCCTATGGTCGCGACGACTCGAGCGAATCGCGGCCTGCGCATGATCAGCATGGACGAAAGGAGAAGCAGTGCCGCGACGCCGGCAGCGATCGCCTGCAACCACACGGGCGCATCGGGCAGCGAGCCGGTGGTTGCATGTGCAAATCCCAGCGGCGCGGCGGCCGATGCAAATAGCATCCCGCTAGTGGTTACATGCGCACGCAGCCGTGCCCGCCCCTTTGCGAGCCGCGGTGCTTCGTCCAGGCTCATCGTTCGCGGGCTCGCCAACGCAGCAAACGATGGCACTCGGGTAGCAGAATGGCAAGTTTGGGCGAACGGCCCGCGAGGCTCGAATACCTGCAGCCCGTCAGCAGAACTCGGACACGTGAGGGTGTTGAGTCAAGAGACACTTTGCGAGAGCGTAGGCCCTCGCCCAGGACTGTCCGATGTCAGGGAGGAATAAGCAATCGAGTGAAGGGGCAGTGCCAGAGATCCGTCGGCGAGCGATGAGGTCAAAGAGCTCCGTGCCGAAAACGGCGAGCTCAATGCGGTGGTCGCCGAGGTCACGCCTCGCGATCGGGCGCCCAGAAAAAGTCTGACGGGTCCTGGCGTAGAGGACGAGCAACGAAAGAAATCCGACCGCGAACAGCTCGAAGCTGAGCATCGCGAATTCAAAGGCGCTGTCCGTGGCGCCCCCGCGCGACATTGACGATGAGTACCGCGCAATTCGGCTCTCAACATGAGCCCGATGGGCTAAGAGACCTGCGCGATGCGTGAGCCTGGTTTTGACATGGCCTGGAGGCTGTGCGGCCGGCGAAGTCGACCTTTGCTCGACGTGTACACGTCCCTCCGGTCCACCTTGTCAACTCATCGTCCCTGTGAGAGCGTCGCCGCTGAATCAACCATCAACCGAGGAAGGGAACCCCTATGAACGCACGCACTGTATCCGCGAGCTTGCAACCGCCGATCCAACTGCCCGGACTGCGATTCATGAGCGCGATGTCGCTCGGGTTGTTCATCTTGCTCGTGCCGGGGCAAAGCGCGGTCGCCCAGGCGGTTTACGAAGAAGGTACTTTCGACCTCGATCACTGGACCTGGTTTGGCCCCTTCGCAACCCCCGAGGATGATACATACGACGACACCCCCGCCGTCCATGCGTCGGCGCGCACCAGCGGTGGCAATCCGGCTGGCTATCTTCGTTTCGGGGCCACAGGCGTCGCCGTGCCACTCGGCAGCTCGACTGTGACCTGGGCCATGCTCATCAACGATCAGGCCGTGTACGACCCGCAAGCGCTTGGCGCCATCGAGCGCGTCGACTTTGACATCGATGCGCGAGTGCCACCGGAAGGTCGTCTCCAGCGCGTCGTGACCATCGCCGTCGAACAGAATGGCTTCGTGTGGGCCGCGATTGTGCCGAGGCTGTTCATCCAAGACAAGACCTGGCTGCCGAGATGGATATCAGGCTTGCAAGCCGAGGACTTCATCACAGTCAACTGGGCCCAGGAAGGCCAGGAGGTGAATCCGGATTTTTCGGAGGAAGCCGACCCGATCAGATTTGGGCTCGCCCTCGGTACATCCTGCCCGGCCACTTCTGATTGCAGCGGGCAACCTGTTCCGTCAGAGGCCGATGTCGACAACTGGCGGGTGGCGGTCAACGAGGACGCATTCACCCTGGAGCTTTCGGTCGGCGATGTGCCTGAGCCCGGGACGCTTACGGAATTGCCCTTCGAGTTCCTCGTCGCTGCGAAGGTCCGAAACACGACCTCACCCGACTTGGGCGAGATTACCGTGCGCTTCCTCTTGCCGAAGATGGCGCTGGCGGGGTTCACGATCCCGGAGGATGAGTGTGTCCCGGATTCCGCGAGTCGGAACGATTTCGTGATCGCTGATTGCACGGTGCCGGGTCCCATCGGACCCGGAAGCACCGATACGGTCCAGGTGCCGACCGAGGGCATCTCCGTGGGCTATGCGAACGTCGTCCCCGACCGGTCGGTCTTTCCTTACAAGGCCGGCGTTCTGCCTCTGACGGGTACGGATCCCGACCCCGACAACGACGTTGCGGATCTGGTGGACCTCGCGGTCTGCAATCCATCCGGCATGGACCCGGTGAGAGTGGACGACGTCAGCGCTTGTGACGACCTGATGACAGGCGGCACATCGGGCGCTGGCGGCGCGGGGGGGACAGGTGGTTCGAGCTCGGGCGGTGGTGGAGGCTGCAGCGTCGATGTCGCGACCAGCAACGCGTCCGAAGCGTGGCTCCTTATTTTTTCTCTTGCCGGCGTGGCGCTTTGGCTACGGCGACGCTGGCGCTGAGATCCGGGCGTAGGTTCTGCGAAACTCACGGGCTGAATGTATTCGGGCGGGCGCCGCAATCGAAGACCAGGCGTCGCGGCTCTCGTCGAGTGCCGCCAACGCCTTTTTCGTGAGCTTGGCGTGTTGAACCACGGTCCCATCTCCGACGATTGCATTCCGCCGAGCCCAGCTCTTCGAGGTCGTTCGAACGAGGGCTAGTCACTGTCGCTATCCCCATCTGATGCTTCCTCGGCGCCTGTGACTGGGAGCGTGCCGGATTCGCCCGTGACGTAGGCCTGGGCCGCACCGTGCGCGTACACGAGCTCTCCCCCAGCCTCTCCAGCTTTGAAACCCAGTCCAAAGACGAGCAACGTTCCGAGAAACGCGCCGAGGGAAACCGCTTGGCGTGCCCTGCCCTCCTTCAGCACCAGCGGTCCAGCCATCAAAACGAGGAGCGCGGCACTCGCCCAGACGAACGCTTCAGCGGCCTCCTCGTGGGCCTCGATGTACCGTTCGGCGACCACCTCTTCGATCCGTTCTTCTTCACGTTCTCCCGTGTTCATCGCGAGCACGCCCGATCCGACCAGAACCGCTTGCAGCGCGAACACGAGAACCCAGACGCGGCGGTCGAACCAACCGCGCCACCAGCCCAGAATGACCCCCCCGCTGAGCAATGGCATCAGGACGGCGAGCGCGATCGGCAGGTGAACAACTTTGGGATGAAACAAGAGCTGGTCCATGACTGAAACCTCCGAACGTACGATGGGAACGAGTGGTGCCTGAGCGCCATGCTGCAGGTGTCATATGCGAATGATTTCCAGCGCCTGATGGGGTGCCGTGCTACATCCGGTGGATGGCGTCGATGTCGAAATCGGTTTTCAGCTCCGAGCGTCGCCTCCTGTTCGGCGTCTTGATCACCTTCCTCGGCGTTGCGGTCTTCGCGGCCATCGACATCTCAGCCGACCTGCATGAAGGCACGGCCATTGCACACGTTCTCGTTGAAGGCGGCATCCTCCTGGTGGCTCTCCTGGGCTCGATATTCATGGCCCGCCGCCTCGTGCTCACGCTGCGGCGCGCTCGCGCGGCGCACCAGGAAGTGCTCGACTTGACCGAGCAGCTCGAGTCCAGCCGGGCCGACGCGAGCCGGTGGCGAAGCGAAGCGCGAGACCTGATGAAGGGACTTGCGCAAGCGATCGATCTGGAATTCGATCGATGGAGCCTCACGCCCGCCGAAAAAGAAGTCGCTCTTCTCTTGCTCAAAGGGTTGAGCCACAAGGACATCGCAGAAATGCGCGCTGTGACCGAAGCGACCGCCAGACAGCAGGCCAGGGCGGTCTACAAGAAGGGCGGCTTGTCGGGCCGTCACGATCTGGCTGCGTTTTTCCTGGAGGACCTGATGGTTCCCGTCGAGCGCGAGAGCTGAGACAGTCACGACGCACCCATGGTCACAGACTTCTCGCTGGCTCGGGCGCTCGCGCCTCGTGCAAGCACGGACGGACCGATGGCGGGGAGGATCACCAGAGTGAGCAAGGTGCTTGTCAGTAAGCCCCCGACGACCACCGTAGCCAGCGGACGTTGAACTTCTGCGCCCATACCCGTAGCGAGCATCATGGGTACGAAGCCGAGAGCCGCAACCAGGGCGGTCATCAGTACGGGCCGCAGTCGAGACCGGGCCGCACGCCGCATTGCGTCGACAGCGTTCGCCCCCTCGTCGAGCTCGTTCATCAAGGCCGTGATGAGAACGACGCCGTTGAGGACGGCAATGCCACTCAAGGCGATGAATCCGACGATGGCAGACACAGAGATCGGAAGACCCCGTGCCGTGAGCGCCGCAATGCCACCAACAGCGGCGAACGGAACGTTCAGGAGGATCAGGAGCGCAGGCGACAGCTTCCCAAACAGGACTAGCAGCATCAGGAGCATCAGCGCGAGCACCGCAGGGATGATCAGGTTCAACCGTTTCTTTGCGCTCCGCAAACTCTCGAACTGACCTCCCCATACCAGCACCGTGCCTTCAGGCGGTCGAAGGTTCGGAGACTCGAGAAGCGCCGCGGCGTCTTGGACTACCGACCCCAAATCCCTTCCCCGAACGTTCATGCCGACTACGACGCGCCTCTGTGCCATTTCGTGGTTGACCAAAGCGGGTCCACGCTCGCGCGAGAGATGCGCGACTTGAGAAAGCGCGACGAGGGCGCCGGTCGACGTTGGTAACTGGAATCGGTCGAACGACAAGGCGTTGGTGCGCGTCGCCAAGCGAACGCGGATCGGAATCTGTACCGGACCATCGTACGTCGTTCCTGCCGGGATGCCCGCTCGCGCCGCTCTGACATGTTCGAGAATGTCCTCGGATCGAAATCCAAATCGACTTGCTTCGAGTGGTAACGGCCGTACTTCGAGCAAACCAACCGAGGGTGGCGCGAGCACGCGAACGTCCTTCGCCCCGGGCACCTTCGCGATTTCCGTCACCACGGCGCTGGCGTAGTTGTGCACGGCAGCGAGGTCTTCCCCGTAGATGCTCAACGAGACATCGGTCACGCTCCCGCCCACGAGCTCGTTGAACCTCATTTGAATCGGCTGGGTGAAAGCGATTTCCTGAGCCGGGGCGGAGCTCGCGACGGCGTCGTCGATGTCCCGAATGATTCGTTCTCGCGTCATACCAGTGCGCCATTCGTCTCGCGGGGCGATATCGATGAAGATGTCGGCTTGTTCGAGACCCATGATATCCGTTGCCACCTCCGGACTGCCGATTCGAGAGGCGATGTGCCGAACCTCGGGCACCGCTTCGAGGATCGCTGCCTCCATTCGCGTGTTGTCGGCAACCGCGCTTTCCACCCGGATGTCGGCGTCTCGGACGGTCTGTAGGACCAGGTCACCTTCGTCGAGCTGGGGCACGAACGCCGTCCCAGCGACGGCGGCGAGCGCTCCACCGACCATCAACAAGAACACTGCCGAACCCGCTACTTGGCGCGGATGACCCATCGCCCAGGCCAGGATCGGATCGTACTTGTCGGAGACCCAACGAACGAGGAAGGGAGGTCGCGCCGGAACATCGTCGTCCCGAAGAACCAACCGTGACATGGCTGGCACGAACGTGAGCGAGAGGATGAGCGCGCTGAGCAGTGCCAGGAGCACCGTCAGAGCCATCGGTCGAAACATCTTACCCTCCACGCCGGAGAGGGTGAGAATCGGGAGGTAGACCAGGATGATGATCAGGACCGCAAAGAAGACCGGTCTCGCCATGCGTGTCGCCGTTTCCTCTACTCGATCTGAAACCGGCCCTCCGCGTTCATGCGTGCCATGAAAAATCGCCTCCACCATGACCACGGCGCCGTCGACCAGAAGGCCGAAGTCCAGCGCGCCAAGGCTCATGAGGTTGCCCGGAACACCGAGCAGGACCATCCCGATGACTGCCCCCAACATCGACAGAGGGATGACCGACGCGACGAGCGCGCCCGCCCGGAAGCTCCCGAGCAGCAGGAACAGCACCGCAACCACCAGCAGGCCGCCTTCCAGCAAATTGGTGAAAACGGTTCGCAACGTCGCGTGGACCAACTCGCTGCGATCGTAGACCTCTTGGATGGTGACGTCGGCGGGCAGGGCCTGACGAACTCTCGGCATCTGGGTCTTGAGACGATCCAGCACGACGAGCGCATTGGCCTCCAGCAACATTTGAACCATCACGTAGACGGTTTCGCCCCGGCCGTCGGTGGTGGCGGCTCCTATTCGGGGAACGGCGCTGTCCATGACTTCGGCGACGTCGCCGATGCGGATTGGCGCGCCGTCTTCGCCCAACGCGACGACTGTAGACGCCAGGTCCGAAGCTCGCTTGGGCCAGGCGACGCCCCGGAGCAGCACGCCGGATTCCCCAGCCTCGAGCGTTGCGCCCGCCGCATAGCCCGTGCCCCTGCGCGTCGCCTCCGTCAGGTTCGAGAGCGTGACTCGGTACCTCGCCATGCGCGCTGCATCTCCGACCACGTCCATGGTGCGGCGTTCGCCACCCCAGGAGTTGACTTCAACCACCCCCGGGACCGAGCTCAGGATTGGCATCACTCGGAACCGCACCAGCTCCAGAAGCTCGGCGGCGTTCTTGTTCGGCGAGCTAACCGTGAACTGATAGATCTCCCCGAGGCCGCCGGTAAGTGGACCGAGCGCCGGAGAGTCGACACCCGGTGGCATGCTCCCAGCGACGTTGAGAAGGCGTTCTTGCACCAGTTGGCGAGCTTGCAGAATGTCCGCCTGGTCCTCGAAGAGCACGGTCACCGACGACAAACCGTACCGGGAGATGCTTCGCTGTCCTTTGGAAAGAGGAAGACCTCCGAGCGCCATCTCCACGGGACGCGTGACCAGGCGCTCGACCTCCTCGGGCGTGAGGCCCCCGGCCCGAGTCAGCACGATGACCTGTTTCCCCGTGACGTCGGGAAGCGCGTCGAATCTCAGCTTGGAGCCCGCGACGACGCCAAAGAGCGCAGCGAGCCCAACGAGCGCAGCGACCAGGCGCCGATTTTGAACCGACCAGGCGACCAGTCTCTCGATCACGGTACGTTCCCCGTGCTTTCCCGGGGCGGGAATGAGCTCGCGACGAGATCACCGGGGGCAAACGGTCCACGCACCAGCGCGGAGGCACCCGATGCCGCGAGAACTTCGACGTCGATGCGCTCCGTCGTATCCCCGCGCCTCCGCATCAGCACGCTAGCTCCGCCTTGCTGGCTTATGGCCCTGCTTGGTACCTCCCAAACGTCGTCCGCCGCCAGGACCTTCGCCGTACCCGCCAAGCCGTCGGCAAGCGCGATAGGAGCTTTCGGTCTGAACCAGCTTCGAATCGTGCCATCCTCCGGCACCACGACCGAAGCGATCGCAGTCGGCTCCAGCTCGATGTTCGTGCCGTCTCCGGCGCTGAAGACAATTCGGCTCGCCGCCGGCCAGTGCTCCGCCGTGCGCACCTCGATCCGCGCCGGCGCCTTTCCCGTCACCCTCGCGATGGCCGTGACGCCTGGTTGGAAGCTGCGGCCGATTCGCGCCGAGAGCTCGGTGACGACACCGTCCACCGGCGCGCGCAGTGTCACGACCCCTCGTTCGATGAGGGTGCCCGCGTCCTTGGGATCGACCCCAGACGAACGGAGAATGGCAATGGCCCGAAGGCGATCCGCACGCAGCTCCGCGGCTCTCGCCCGCAGCTGAAACACTTCGCTTCGATCGACGAGCCCCTCCGCCAAGAGCGCTTCCAACTGATCGGCGCGCCGTTCATGGTTGTCAGTCTGGGATGCCGTCGCGAGGTAGGCCGCGGCCGCGTCCAGTACGTCAGGCGCGTATACGTCGACGATCGCGTCCCCGGTGGAAACCAGGTCTCCGAGCTGCACGTGAACGCGCGCGATTCGCAAGGGCGTCGGCGCCGTGATCTCGCCCGACGCCGCCGACTCGGTGCGCACGACTGCGGGAGCCTGAAGGATCGATAGATCGATCGGTCTCGAGATCGCGACGAACCGCGAGAATGCGCTCGCTGCCGGTGCCGATTCCTGCTCCTGGGGGGGGCCTGGCGACCCGGTGCACGCTGCCAAAGTGAGTACGATGATCGCCGCTCTTCCGACGCTCATGGCCCGCCGTCCCCCACGGCGAGCTCAGCCAGCAGGAGCCACAAATGGACCTTGGCCCAGGTCACCGCGCCATGCGCCTGTGATGCCGATCCCACGGCGGCCAGCTCCCGGTCGCGGGCTGCGATCAGCGCAAAGCGCGACGCCTCGCCGAGAGCAACGGCGCGCTCGAGGCTTGCGACCAGTGCGCGCAAAGCGGGGAGGGTTTGCTCCTCGAGAATCCTACCGACTTCAGCGCTGTGCCGGAGCTCGTGCACGGCTTCCTCGAGCTCGGCACGGACTCGCAGTCTAGCGCTCGTGGTCGCTGCGCTCGCGCCGGCGGCCTCCCCCTCGGTGAGGGAGCTCCATCGATGCCTTTGCCCGAAGCCCTCGAAAGTCACCCCGGTGACGCCGTAGATCACCCAAGGACCGACCGCGACGCGCTCGGCTTGCGCGCCCAGAGTTAGCACAGGCGCATACTGTGCGGAGGCCTCGACCGCTCGCGCCCGAGCTGCGGTCTCTCGGAGTCGCTCGACCACGAGGTCGGGTGCAGCATCGATATTCGCGATCCGATCGCGAATTTCAGACTCCTCCGGCAGCCAGGGGTCCGGCATGGGGCCCTCGGTATGCAACCGACTTGATCGAGGTTCGCGTCCGACCGAAAGCGAAAGCTGGGTGGCTGCGGAAAACGTGTCGCCTTCGAGCCGGAGGCGCCCCTGTCGGAGCTCCGCAAGCAGTGCCCGGGCCTCGGCTAGGGGTTGTGCGGTTCCCACTTCAGTCAACAGAGCTCGCTCCCGGATCTCGACGAGCTCCTCGAAGCCTCGAATCCGGGATTCCATGACGTTTGCGATCTCGGAAAGCGTGGCGAGGTCGATCCAGCGGCGGGCAGCCTCCAATCGCGATCGAAGGGCAGCGGCCCGAACCGACGCTTGCAAGACACCTCGCTCG
>JBAVOF010000065.1:0-1939 GCA_049691835.1 Polyangiales bacterium | reverse complement strand
AAGTACGTGCGGAGCGCGACGCCTCGCGTCTGGTGCGACAATTTCTACACCGCACCGAATGGCCGGAAGGCGAAGCCGTGCTCTCGGTGGCATGGCTGCAAACCGATCTGTCCCCTTCGACGCAGCTTTGGATTCCGCCGCTGGGCTTTGGCGAGCCGCGTCTCGACGGGATCTACGAGCAAATTCTGGAAGGCGAAGAGAAGGTCTTCGTGGGGAGCCGGCCGTCGACCCTGCCCGGAGCGGTAAACCAGCGCCTGACGGAACACGCACTCATGGTGGGGACTGCCCTACAGGAGCTCGGATACGTCGGCCGCTGTTCGTTCGATCACCTCGTGACCGGCGATCCCAACGGGGAGTTTCAAGTCGTGTTCACCGAGTGCAACGGCCGATGGGGTGGGACCAGCACGCCCATGAGCCTGATCGACCGGCTGGTCGAAGGGCAGCGCCCCCCGTACCGGGCCCAGGATGTGGTGTGTCCGCAGCTGATCGGAGCCAGGCTGCCTGATCTGCTCGAGCTTCTCGGAGAGCTCGTGTTTCACACCGAGACCGGGCAGGGCCGCTTCATTCTGTACAACGTCGGGCCCCTCAACCAGCACGGGAAGCTCGACGTCATTTCGCTCGGTGTCGATCAGGACGACGCCGAGCGAGGTTTGCTCGAGATCCTGCCGCAGAGGTTGGGGTTGTGAATCACACTTGCAACGCTGACGACTCTCTGAATATGTTCCGCGCATGAGCACCGAGGGTCTCTCCGAATCGCGGATCCAGCTGATTCGCCTGATCTGCTTCTTCTTCGCTGCGTCGTCCTTCGTCTTAGGAGCCTGGATGATGCTCGATCCGGCTTCGGCCTGGGGCAGCATGGGCGTAAGTGTCGAGCGAGACCCATTCGTGCAGGCGCTCTATGGCGGAGCGATCATGGGCGAAGGCGCAATGTTTGCGCTCGGCACTGTCTGGCCTGTGCGTTATCTCGTATTCTTTCAGTACTTGGTCATCTACAAGACAATGGCCTGCTTAGCGGGAATCGCAGTCCTGCTACGGATGGACCTCGCCCCGATCGGAGCCTGGCTGGTCGTCGGCGGATGGGCTTCGGCGGGGTTGATCTCGGCCTTCATCTTTCCGTGGCGCCAGTGGCAGCACGTCGAGCGCTGGTACGGCGCCCGCTGAGTGAACGGCTCGGCGTGAGGTGCTAGGCTGCGGTTTCGATGTGGCAATGGCTGCGCGAGATCTATGCTGAGCCTCTGTTCTGGTCGTTTCCAGTCGCCGGGACAGTCATCGGCATCGTGTCGTTCCTTGCCTTTGCCGTGCCGTTCACGCTGCTCGCCTGGAAGCAGCCTGCCTGGGCGGAGCGCTACCGAATCCAGGCGCGCAAGACCGGCCGCCGCTCCGTGGTCGGCCCCGCTTTTTGGCACGTGGCTCGCAACAACGCCGTCATGGCGTTCCTCACTCTCGCGGCGTGGCCGCTGCTGCGACTATCGAACGTGCATGCGGGTCCTCTGCCCGCCTGGTGGGTCATCGCCTTGCAGCTCTTGTTCTTCGTCGTGCTCGACGACTTTCTGTTCTACTGGATGCACCGCAGCCTTCACGAGAGTCGCTGGCTCTTCAAGAAGGTGCATTCCATTCATCATCGCATCATGACGCCTTGGGCGATCACCGGACATTACATGCACCCGCTCGAATACGTATTGACGGGGACGGTCATGCTGATCGGGCCTCTCGTCGTCGGTGCGCACGTGGTGACCATCTATATCTGGATCGTGATGCGCCAATGGGAGGCCGCCGAGGGTCACGCCGGCTACGACTTCCCTTGGAGTCCGACCCACCTGCTTCCCTTCAGCGACGGCGCCACCCACCACGACTTCCACCACGCCAAAGTCAAAGGCAACTACGCCGGCTTCTTCCCATGGACGGACATCGCGTTTGGCACCCTCTGCGAGGGCTACGC
>JBAVOF010000064.1:0-1944 GCA_049691835.1 Polyangiales bacterium | reverse complement strand
GCGGGAACGGGATGAGCTGCTGCGCAGCGTCCCTGGCGTCGGGCCGGTTCTCTCGGTCAGCCTCTTGGCCCAGTTGCCCGAGCTCGGGACCCTCAACCGCCGCCAGATCGCCGCCTTGGTCGGGGTGGCGCCCTTCAACTGCGACAGCGGCACATACCACGGCTCTCGCCACCTCTGGGGTGGTCGTGCCAGTGTGCGCGCGGTGCTGGATATGGGCACCTTGGCTGCCAGCCGCTGTAACCCCGCCATTCGCGCCTTCTATGAACGCCTACGGGGCGCCGGTAAGGCGTTTAAAGTGGCCATGACCGCGTGTATGCGAAAACTACTGACCATTCTCAATGCCATGGTTAGAACGGGAACACCCTGGCAGGAAAAATCCGCCGGCCAGGCTTGACAATCAACACAGTTGCTCTCCCGCCAGCGGGAGAGGGGGATAATTACGCGCAAGCCGGCGTCGGCACTGGTTCAGTCTGATTATTTCCTAAGCCATTGAGTAAATTTAGAAAGATTTAAACTCAAGCGATTTTTTGAATGATGCAAAGCTGTTCCCACGAGAGTCCTGTTTCCACAATGCCCAACGCCACGGCCGGGACCTTGCGGGTGGTAAAGTGAGGTCGAATGAAGTTATGGATAATCCACAGCATGTCCAAAGTCCGTTGTCACGCGGTCTTCTTCTTGGCGTAGGTATTGGTCTTGCGGCGGTAGGCGGAATTACGCCGGCGAGTCGAGGCATTGAACGCCTCGACATGCTCGGCATGGATATCGCCGTCTACGAGATCTTGGCCGGTGTTGGGATGCTCCCGGTGAGGGGCTTCATACTTGGGTCGGTTGCGACCCCGTTGGCGCGATTGTGACCCTTTATTCTTGAGCCTGACTTTCACCCCTTCACGAAGGACTTTCGGGGGTCGCCCACGTTGCCCGGCCCGGACCACTTCATGGCAGATCGCGAACAGCAGATTGCCGTAACGACGCTCGCCGTCGGTCACCAGAGTGACCTCGCCGCTGCGTTCGATGATATTTCTAAGTATCTGTATCGCCCAGAGAAATAACGTCCGGTCTTTCTTCCCGCAGCCCAATGCCCAGATGAACCGACTGGCCCGCTCCATCAGCACGATCGTCCAACCTTCACAGTCTTCCACCGGCACATTCCTGCCCACCTTGGTGTACAATTCGTCACCCTCAATCACTTGACTCAAAAACGTATGCATCAACGCATACAGCATCAGCGTCTCACGCAACTGCGCAAACCGCTGCTCCCAATTCAGCAACGTATTCTTGGCCACCTCAAAGACCCGACAGGTCGCGTTCACCCCCAGTCCCTCACTACGCGCCTTGAGCACGGTCACAATCGTACTCAACGGCTTGTTCAGCCCCTCCAGAAACGTCCCACGGGTCTCCGAAAATACCTCTCCACAGTCTCTACACCGATACAGATTCCGATCGCCATGGTGCTTGGTCTGATAACATCGGTAGACCTCAAGGGCTTGCGAATCACATCGTGGACAGTTTCGCTGAGTCAGCTCGTTCATCTCGCTCCACACGTTGGAAGTTGCCTGAGAAGAGCGAATTATATAACTTATTCAGTGTGTTATATGCGAATCAGACTGAACCAGTGCCTAAAATCCCAACACCTTTCGTGGGCGGTTATTCAATTCATCCACCACGCTGTCCACTTCGTCTTCCGACACCTGTTTGAAGTCGGTTGCCTTGGGCCAGTATTGCCGTAGCAGACCGTTCGTATTTTCGTTCAGCCCTCGCTCCCAGGAGTGATAGGGGTGAGCGAAATAGACCGGCGCTTTCAGGGCTACCGTGATCTGCTCATGGTAGGCGAACTCCTTACCGTTATCGGCGGTGATGGTGTGCACGGCACCCTCGTAAGGGGTTAACAAGGTGATGACGGCATCGGTCACCACGGCCGCCTGTTTACTCTCAACCCGGCTGGAT
>JBAVOF010000063.1:0-8550 GCA_049691835.1 Polyangiales bacterium | reverse complement strand
GGCAAGGGCAAAGAGGATGCCGAGGCCGCCGCAACCGACGCCAAGGAGAAGCTAGGCTATTGACGCACGGGAACTTGCGGTCTCGAGAAAAGAAGCCGGCCCCATGGGGTCGGCTTTTTTCATGTTCTCTGGTGTTGCGTACGACCCCCGCTCATTGCTGCTTCTCGTTGAGGCCGTGCTCCTTGTCGATCTCATCATAGACAGGCTGGATCGCGTCCTTCATGTCGAGACGGCCGCCGGAGATCAGGTCGGAGTACGGAATCCGGTTCTCGGGCTTGGACGGCTCGGTTTTCTCCGTGGCCGGGGGCGGCCAGCCTTCCTCGCTGGCCACCGCCATGGGCATCCCGATCTCGTCGGCGGTGACGTTCCCGACCATGAAGTCCTCGGCCAGGCTGAGCGGACCGTCGTACGTGGCGCGGATGGGGTCGTTGACTCCGGCCGTCGTGTCGTAGGCTTTGAAGAAGTGATACGCCACGACCATTCGCGGCTGGACCACGCTCATGACCTTTCCGAAGGCTTCGGGGGCCGTGTGAATCTGAGCGCCGACGGCGAGGTCCGCGTTTTTCGCGTGCTAGGCGAACCACTCGTTCGGTTAGGTGTCGCTGCCGAACACGAATTTGAGACCGTTCCAGTCGAGGCTGAAGCTCGCCGGTCGGTCGAGTGAATGGATCGCCGCCTCTCTGAGCCCGTTGGCTCCATTTCGAGGACCGAACTGCGCGGTACTAGACGTTATGGCTAGTAGCTCCTCGAGCGGAAGCTGAGCCGCCCACTGATGGAAGTAATCCATGTTGAGCCGCCCGGGTCCCACTTCCAAGACTCCGAGCAGGTCTCCCCACTGATGCTCTAAAGTACTACGTCTTGTGGTGCGGCGACCACGAACCGATCACCAGCATCGGTGGTAACTTCCTGGGCGCGCCTCAGCTCGGACACGCTCTGTGGGCTCGTTCGCCGAGCGAAGATATCAACCTTGAGCGCGATTTTGAGCTCAATGACATTGAACGAGTCCTCTCGTTCGATCGGCGACGGAGAGCGACTCGCTGAACGTCCATTGGGTCACTGGTCGGGATCCCAGTCGAATACCTTTCGCACCGTTTCGTGGTCGAGCCACATGGAGGCGAGCCGATATCGAACTTCCTGTTCGCAAGCGTTCGGATGGCGCATGCGAATCCCCGCTCGGGCTGGCTTGGAAGGTGCTCGTCGTGCTCGTGCTGGCACCGAGTGGCACCGGCGGTTGAACGCAAGGTTAGGTCGCCCAGGCGATGAGTCGCCTGGCTAGCTCCTCGCCTTGGTCCTCTTGGATGAAATGCCCGCCAGGGATGCGATCGTGTGGCTGACCTTGCGCACCGGGGACGTGGTCGATCAACCGTCGGTCCAACTTGCTGAGGATCGGGTCGTTGAGCCCGAACACGCAAAGGAACGGCTTTTCGAATCGTCCGAGCCCCTCCCATGCGCGCCGGTTGGCCGGCACCGCAGGATCGTCGTGCTTGGTCGGGACCAACAGCGGAAAGGCGCGAGCGCCGGCCTTGTAGCGATTGCTCGGGAACGGCGCGTCGTATGCCGCGATTGCAGCGGCGCTCAGCCCCTTTACGGTGGCAAACTGCACGATGCGGCCGATCGGAAAGAACGGCGAATACCTCGCGAATGCCTGCCAGATATAAAACGCCTTCGACAGGGATAATCTGTGGTCGGCAAGGCACCGTTTGCGATCATGACCCTGGCGAAGCGATGCGGCTGGAGCCCGGCGATGCGGAGGCCAAGCAACGAACCCCAGTCCTGAGCAAACAGCGTGATCCCGTCGAGCTCGAGCGAATCCAGACAGGCGAGCAGCCACTGCTCGTGCAGAGCGTAGCTGTAGTCGCTCATCTGTTCGGGCTTATCGGACTTCCCAAAGCCGATGAGGTCCGGAACCACGACGCGAAAGCCGGCATCGGCCAGCGGCGGCACCATCTTTCGGTAGAGATAGCTCCAGGTGGGCTCGCCGTGCAGCAGCAGAACCGGCCGCCCATTAGCCGGCCCCTCGTCGAGGTAGTGCATCCTCAGACGTTCCGCGACGTCCACGTAGTGTGGCGCGAAGGGGAAGCCCTCCAAGCCTTCGAATCTGGATTCCGGCGTACGCAGGCCTTTCAACCCGGGCATTCTAGGGCCCTTCCTCGGAATTCGCTTTCGCGAGGGCTCGATCTCGGTCTGCTCCTTCCGGATCCAGGCAGATGAAGGACGGCACACCATCCTCGATCGCGTATGCCGGCAGGTTGGAAGAGGCCGAGCAGACCTGGCCGTCTTTCGTAAACACGAGATCGCGCAGCCAGGTCACACGAGTCGGGCTCGGGTAACTGATGAACCTTTCCTCCCCGGGTATGAAGCGCAGAATCCGGTCCGACATGTTGGAGGTCATCCAGATGTCTCCGGTCTTCGGGTGCACGTTGAGCGCGTAGGGCGTCTCGTATTCGTCGGGCGAGAGCGTGGGGAGGGGATAGCTCTTGAATTCGCTGGTCGCGGGGTCGAATCGCAAGAGCGCGCTTTCGTCGAACGACGGAATCCAGAGGATCCCGTTGGCGTCGAACCGGGGGCGCCTCGGCCCTTTGAGCGGTGTCGCGATCTCCGTGATCTCGAGCGTCTTGGGATCGATGTGTCCGATCAGGTTCGCATAGAGCTTGGCATACCAAATTCCGCCATCTTTGGGGTTGATGTCGATCCCGTACGGTAGGGCGAAAATGTCGTCGTACTCCACTCCTTTCAGCATCTTGTGCGGCGAGAGCGCGATGTGCTTGTTCTCACGGGGCGTTCGCGCCGCGTACTTGAGGAGAGTCGGAAAGAACGTGTCGGTGACCCAGCGCCAAAACCCGCCGTGCGGGAGCTGCAAGAGCGTGAAGGTTTCCGTTTTCGGATCGAAGCGCCCCACCTGATTCGACACCGCGACGGTGAACCAGACGATCCCATCCTCAGCAATCCGGACGGTATGTGGGTACAAGGCATCCTCTCCGATCTCGTAGACGTGGAACGCCTTGGTTGCTGGGTCGAAAGACATCAGCGTGGACGACAAAGCCGTGGTAATCCAAAATCGTCCGTCTTTCGCCTGCGCCAAGCTGTGGGGTCCGTGCTTGCCGGTGAAGATGCCGATGGGAAGCGCGGCGCCGGAGAACAAACCGCCCACCGGCAGGTCCGATTCGGGCAGGGGGTACTGCTCCACGACGTCGGAGTCCCGATCGAGCACCCAAATGACATCGTGCCCCTCATCGGCGCCATAGAGCTTTCCATCTTCACCGACGTCCGCGTCGTGAATGAACGACATCCCGTCGCCAACCAGCCACTCTTCGATCTTCGCGTGGGCGAGCTCGGGACTGGCGTCGTAGGTCTCGACCACTTCGACCGGTTTCCCGTCGAACCCTGCGGAGAGCACTTGGCTGAAACGCTCGATCTGCTCGTCGGTGACGATGGCCAAGTAGCCTTCCATCTTCTGGATCGACTGGACCCAGGACTCCGGGGCTCGGCTGCCGCGCGTGAGCGCATTGCCAATCTGATGACAATAGTTGCACTGAGCGACGAAGGGCGCGCGGTCCTCCGTGTCCCGCCATGGGAGCGTCGTGAGATGCGCGGAGGCGGGAAGGGCATTGGAGCGGTCCATCTCGGACTCGAACGCTCCAACCGTCAGATCGACCGTTTGCGATTCATCTTGGCCCACCGAAATGGGTTTCGTTTGATCCGCGAAATTCGAGGCGCGAGCTCGGACGGTGAGCTCGCCGTCGTAGTCGATGACGATTAGGTAACGGCCTTGGGCATCGGTGAACACCGTCTGCTTGCGCATCCGATTGGCGCTGAAGACCGTCACCATCGCGCCACTCACCGGCTGCCCCGACGACGTGGTGACGGTGCCGTCGAGCGTCGCGGCCCTGGCGTGGACCGTCGTCCCAAGCATGGACACAACCATGCCCACTCGTGCAAACGTGTGTCTATCCAAGATCGCGTGCCCTCCGGTTTGCTCCCGGGGGCAGAATACTAGGAATCGACGAGATCGGGATCTGGAAAGAATTCACGTTCGTCCACTCGGTAACGACCGCGTTCAGCGCCCGCCAGGTTGGACCTCCACGAGCACGCGGATGTCACGGTCGCTGGCGCTCCACCAATCGTGCCACTGACCCGGACGTATCTCTGATGTCTCTCCCTCGGGAGGCAGTCGCGTGACACCGTCGGACCGAATTGTCAGCATTGTCCCACGGCAGCTCGAGGACGGGAGCGAACTCGCCAGTCACCGGATTCTGCAGACAGGGCCTTTGAATCGCCGATCCTCCAGTCGACGTCGGTGGGATCTCTTCCGCGTCCAGGTCGTATCGCGTGGCGAAGCAGTCCGGCTACGCTGTTTTCAGCAACCCCAGCCCGGAGTTTTCATGTCCTCGACGTTCGCGACCGTTCTACTTGTCTCTGAGCTCTTCGGAGTGGTTCTGGCGATCGATGCAGTGATGCGGCCGCGGTCGGCTCAGGGAGCCATCGCCTGGTCCGTCGCGCTCGTCTCTATTCCGACAGTTGCGATCCCCATCTATCTGGTGTTTGGGCGCACGCGATTCCGAGGATACGCCGAGGCCGTGCGCGAGAAGGAACGGCAACTCGATGAACGGGTGCCCGATTGGTACCGACGGATGGCGGCGTTCGCGGCCCAGCCGACGCCGGGCCAAGAACGAATCGAAGCGGTCGCTCGACGGCTGACCGGCGTACCCTTCACGGGCGGGAATCGCGTGGATCTGCTCGTCGATGCGGAAGCGACATACGGAGCCATGCTCGATGCGATCGCAAAGGCGGAGTCCTACCTGCTGGTCCAGTTTTACATCGTCAGAGACGACAGCAGTGGACGGGCGCTTCGCGATGCTCTCATCGAAAGGGCTCGCCAGGGGATCCGCGTGTGCTTCCTCTATGACGAAATCGGTTCGATCAATCTACCGGTTTCTTATCTCGACGAGATGCGTCGAGAGGCGATCCAGGTCTCCGGCTTTCGGACGACCCAGGGCTTTCTCAATCGTTTCCAGATTAATTTCCGAAACCACCGCAAGCTGCTGGTCGCCGATGGGCGAACGGGGTTCATCGGGGGGTTGAACCTCGGCGACGAATATCACGGCTTCCGCGATACGCACCTGCGAATCGAGGGGCCCGCGGCTCAGCAGATTCAGCAGACTTTTCGAAAGGACTGGTACTGGGCGACTCGCGACATCATCGACGTTGCCGACCAGCCCGTCGTGGCGGGGGAGCCGGGGCAGGCGGTCACCATCGTCAACACGGGTCCCGCCGACCCGGTTCCAAAGTGCAGCATTCTCTTCTCGGAGCTCGTGGCCAGCGCGGGGGTACGAGTCTGGATCGCGAGTCCGTACTTCGTCCCCGACGACGTCATGACGCGCGCCCTGCAATCCGCCGCGCAGCGAGGCGTGGACGTGCGCGTCTTGCTCCCCGACGAGCCGGACCAGCGCTTCGTCGAGCTCGCGTCGCTCACGTACTACACGGAAATGATCGGCAGCGGCGTGCGGCTCTTTCGCTACGAGGGGCGCTTCATGCACCACAAGGTGGTCTTGGTCGACGATGCGTTAGCGGCGGTCGGCACGGTCAATTTGGACTACCGCTCGCTCTATCTGAATTTCGAAGAGACCGCTGTCGTCGCCGACCCGCAGTTCGCAAGAAGGGTCGCGGCGATGCTCGAGGACGACCTGCTGCATTGCAAGGAGGTCGGTCCCAGCCAGCTCGAAAACGACCCGCTCCACATCCGCGTCCAGGCGCGCGTGGCTCGGCTCGCCTCACCGCTCTTGTAGGGGTTCGAGCCAACAACCTCACCCAAACAATCTCACCCAGGTTGGCGACCGCCAGCGCCGACGACGGTATCCGCCTGTTTCAGCAGCGCCAACCCGGGTGGGGTCGTTGGTGTGCGCGCGAGCCGGAAGACCGGCATACTGCGCCCCGAGCCCGGTGGTCGAATCGACGGAAAACGAGGGCAGGAGAAGCGATATGAGTCAAATGGACGAGTTGAAAGACCGCGTAGAAGCCAAGAAACTGCGCCTTCAGGCCAGGATCCGCGAGCTCAAAGCCGACACCCGAAGCACCTCACGCGAAGAGGCGAAGAAGCTCCAGATGAAGCTCGATGCACTGAGCAAGAACCTGAAGGGCGGCTTGGGTGACGTGAGCCAGGCCCTTGCAGCAAAGCTCAACGACTGGCTGAAGGACGACTAAGCAACCGCACGCCGGTTTGAACAGACCCAAGTTGCCGCTTGGCTGTCTCCCCGCCGGCGATCGGCGGTGGGTACCTTACCACGAGCCGTAGTGTACCCCTCGGAAGAATCAGGGAATGCCCAGTTCCACGGGTTGACGCGACGAGCCCCGCTACCCATGACTCCTAAGACGATCGCCAGCTTGGCCGGCGAATAGGGCAGAGGTAGCAGTGGCGCCCGAATAGGTATCAATGGCGCGTTCTGATCCGTGAATTCAATCTGAGGAGTCCACAATGGCGAAACAACTTTCGGGTGACGCGTTGCAGTTGCGATCGATGATCAAACGGGACGGCACGCTCGAGTTGTCGCTCGCGACGATCCCCATCCCACAACCCAAAGACGACGAGGTGTTGGTCCGCGTCGAAGCGTCGCCGATCAACCCATCGGACCTTGGACTGCTGTTCGGTGCCGCGGACCCTAAGACCATGCGCTCATCGGGCAGTGCCGATCGTCCGATCGTGACGGCAAGCGTTCCCGACGAGCTCATGCGCGGAATGACAGCGCGTGTCGATAAATCGCTGCCGGTTGGTAACGAAGGCGCCGGCATCGTGGTCGCAGCCGGTGCCGATGAGTCCGCACAAGCGTTGATGGGCAAGACCGTCGGGATAATCGGCGGAGCCATGTATTCGCAATACCGCTGTGTTTCTGCAAAACAGGCATTGCTGTTGCCTGACGGCACGACGCCGGCAGAAGGCGCGTCGTGTTTCGTCAATCCCATGACTTCGCTCGCGATGGTCGAAACCATGCGCCTCGAGGGTCACAAGGCTCTCGTACACACTGCCGCAGCGTCCAATCTCGGCCAGATGCTGCACAAGGTCTGTCTCGCGGACGACGTGCCATTGGTCAACATCGTGCGCAAATCGAAACAGGTCGAGCTGCTCCGAGGCATGGGTGCGTCCCATGTCTGCAACTCGAGCGAACCGACGTTCATGAAAGACCTGGCCGACGCGCTGATCACCACGGGTGCGACGCTCGCCTTCGACGCCATCGGAGGGGGCACGCTGGCGGGGCAGATCCTCACCGGCATGGAAGCGGCCGCGAGCGCGACTGGAGCTCCGTACAGCCCCTACGGCTCGACCACATACAAGCAGGTCTACATCTATGGAGGACTGGATCGCAGCCCCATCGTGCTCACCCGAAGCTTCGGCATGGCCTGGGGCGTCGGCGGTTGGTTGTTGTTTCCGTTTCTCCAGAAGATCGGCCACGAAGCCTCTCGGAAGTTGCAGGAACGCGTCGCTTCCGAAATCAAGACAACGTTCGCAAGCAGCTACACACGAGAGGTTTCCCTCGCCGAAGCCCTGACCCTCGAAGCGATCTCCGTGTACGGAAAACAGGCCACGGGAGAGAAATACCTGATCAATCCGAACAAGGGTCTCGCCTGACTTAGCCGCGGTGAACCAGCGCGCCGATGCATCGACCGTCCGCCGCGTTTTCCCTAGCTGCGCGACGCGGACCGTGCCGCAACTTTCCTGGATGGCAGGCCGGTCCGCGTATACTCCGTGGACAGGGTGCATTGCGCGGGGCACAGACCAAGTCGACCCATCGCACCACTGGCCCTCGCTGCAGTGCTCCTCTGCGCGTCGTCGTTTTCTTCTTCGGCGCGCGCGCAGTCGGAGGTGCAGCCCGAGCAGACCGTCGCGCCGGACGACGAGACCGATGGGGGCGCTCCCGAGCCACCGGCCGAGCCTCTTGGGGTCGTCTTGAAGGTCGAAGGCGCGATCCGCCAGCCTCAGCAGAAGTCCAAGGAAGGCTCACCGAGGGCTACGAGCTCGAGTTCCGCGACACCGATGATTGGATCGAGATCAAGACGGGCGAGTGGCTACGGGGCGACTTGCGCTCCTTGCGTCCAAAAGGGCTCGAAGCCGGCTCGAACTTGGAGCTCTACAGCAAGAACCTCGACGACCTGACGTTCAGCTGGGGCGACATCGTGGGCATCCATTCGCCCAAAACGAAGAGTTACACCTTCAAGGGCAAGATCGCCGTCGCAGGCAAGGCCATGCTCACCCGAGAGCAGGTGATCATCGGCACCGAGGACGGGGTCAAGAGTTACCCTCGAAGCGACCTCCTCGCAATTTACGAGGCCCGAGCACGGGAACGGACCTGGTGATCCACACGGCTCAGCCTCGGTCTCTCGTCCAACGCGGGCAACACCAACCAGGGTTGGCTCACGACGCAATGGGCCTTGACACGGACTGACGGTCATTCGCTCGCAGGGCTCAGTTATCAGGGCACGGTCGCCTACGCCGACCAAGAGCTCAACGTGAATCGGCATCTCGTTGATTTCGATTCCGTGCTCTTCCTATGGGGTCGT
>JBAVOF010000062.1:0-14733 GCA_049691835.1 Polyangiales bacterium | reverse complement strand
GTCCGAAACGTGACGGTGCAACGCTGTCCCCATCGCGTACTCGTTGTTCTCGCACAAGAATAAGACCGGCAACTTCCAGAGCGCCGCCAAGTTCAGCGATTCGTGAAACTCGCCCTCATCGGTGGCACCGTCACCGAAGAAACAGGCCGTGACCCGAGCCTCTCCTTTCATTTTGTCGGCCAAGGCCAGGCCGACGGCGATCGGCAAGCCGCCGCCCACGATGGCGTGTCCTCCGTAGAACCGCCGCTTCGCGGAGAAGAGGTGCATCGAGCCTCCACGACCACCAGAGCAGCCATTGGACTTGCCGTACATCTCGGCCACGATTTCCCCGGCCGGGATACCACGAACGAGCGCCTGGCCGTGCTCACGATAGGTGGCGATGACGTTGTCGTCCTCGCGTAGCCCGTGCATCGCGCCGACGCCTGTGGCTTCTTCGCCGATGTAGAGGTGCAAGAACCCCCGAATCTTCTCCTTCGAATAGAGCTCCGCGCTCTTTTCTTCGAGTCTGCGAATTCGGATCATGTCCTTCAAGAGCTCGAGGGCACGATCACGTGAGATATCGAGGGTCAACTGTTTTCTCCTTCCAGCGTCGACGTATCCCCTTCGGGCAAGCCGAGCTCTCTCGCCTTGAGCAGGCGCCGCATGATCTTCCCACTTCTCGTTTTCGGAAGAGACTCGATGAAGTCGATCTCTCGCGGCGCCGCCGTGCCAAGGTTCTTGCGACCGAACCCCAGGAGCTCCTTTTGCAGCGCGTCGGTCCACTGTTGACCTGGTTGCAAGCTGACGAACGCCTTGATGATCATGCCGGCGACGGGATCGGGCTTGCCGATGACGCCGACCTCGGCCACCGCCGGATGCTTCATCATCACGCTTTCCACCTCGAACGGCCCGATGAGGTGCCCAGCCGACTTGATGACGTCGTCTGCGCGACCGACGAACCAGTAGTAACCATCGGCGTCGCGACGAGCGAGGTCGCCGGACAGATACCAGCCGTCCCGGAAGCAAGCGTCGTAGCGCTTCTGATTGTTCCAGTATCCTCGGAAGACCGACGGCCAGTCGGGCCGGAGCGCGAGCTCCCCGTCCCTGCTCGGGTCATCCACTTCGTGCAGGTGCCCATCTTCGCCTTCGCGCACGATCGCAGCGGTGACTCCAGGCACGGGCCGCCCCATGGACCCCGGGAGCACGTCCATCGAAGCGTAGTTCGAGATCATGATCCCGCCGGTCTCGGTCTGCCACCAGTTGTCGTGAAAGGGCATGCCAAACACCTCGTACCCCCAAACCACCGCCTGCGGATTCAAAGGCTCACCCACACTGGCCATGAATCTAAGCGCCGACAGATTCCTGCTGCGTGGAAGGTCGGCGCCCGCCTTCATCAGCATTCGGATCGCGGTCGGAGCAGTGTACCAAACCTGAACTCTCTCGTCTTCTAAGATCTGATACCAGCGGTTCGGGTCAAACTCCGCCTCGTCGACGACCATCGTAACTCGGTTCGTGAGAGGCGCGCTGATCCCATAGGAGGTCCCGGTCACCCAACCGGGGTCCGCTGTGCACCAGTAAACGTCTCCCGGGTGCAAGTCGAGCGCGAGCTTACCGGTGACGTAGTGCGTCAGCACCGCCTGGTGTACGTGGTACGCCCCCTTCGGCGTCCCCGTCGTCCCGCTGGTGAAGTGAAGCAACGCGGGTGCCTCCGGATCCGTCTCGCCGATCTCGTAGACCTTCGAGGCGTCGCTCATCGCCCGAGCCCAGTCCACCGTTCCCTCGGGGGCGGTAGGCTTCGTCGGGTCCGCTACCAGAATCACGTGCTCGAGGGTCGGAATCCGGTGGCGGATCTCCGACATCCGGCGCTTGTAGAGTCGCTCCGTGGTGAACAGCACCCTAGCGCCACCGAGGTTGAGCCTCTCCGCGATCGGTTCCGGGCCGAATGCGGGGAACAAGGGGGAGAAGATAGCCCTGTGCTTGAGCGTGCCGAGGGCGCAGACATAGAGCTCGGGGATTCGACCAGCGAGCGAGTAGACTCGATCACCCGGCTCGACACCGAGCTTGGCCAGCGCGTTGGCGAACTGATTGCTGAGCGAGTCGAGCGTGGAATACGTCAGCTCGACCCGCTCTCCCTTCTTGCCGAGCCAGATGATCGCCTTCTGGTCTCCGTGCCCGTGGGCCACGTGACGGCCGACCGCCTCGTGCGCGATGTTCAGCCCGCGTCCGCCTGGAAGCCCATCGAGCTCCGCACGCGCGGACTGCCATGAAAACCTAGCGCACTCTTGGTCATAGTCGCGCAAATTCGGTAGGGGCTGATCGTCTCGGATCTGTTTCCTAATGCGCATGCCGCTCACCCTCGTTCTCCATGCCGCACGGCGTCGATCAACATGCGCCGCTCAGCCGATGCGATCACCTGTCGCGTGCGTCGCACCGCATCGGGGTTCACCGAGATGGACGTGATGCCGAAGCGCACGAGCTTCTCGGCAAACTCGGGCCGGTTTGAGGGCGCCTGTCCGCAGAGCGAGGATGTGAGCCCGCACTCGTCGGCCGTCCGCACGATGCGCTCGATGGCCCAGAGCACCGCTTCGTCCGCCTCGTCGAAGAGCTCTGCGCAGATCGAGGAATCGCGATCGACGCCAAGCATGAGCTGCGTGAGGTCGTTCGACCCGATCGACACACCATGGATGCCGAGCTTCGCGTAGTCCGGGATGCGGTATACGATCGAAGGCACCTCGGCCATCACCCAACGCAGCAAGCCGTGGTCGTGGGCGATACGGTGCTTGTCAATCCGCTCCAGACACGACTCTAGCTCCCAGGTCGTACGCACGAACGGGATCATGATGTTCACGTTCGGAGAGCTCTCGCGAACCCGGGCCAAGATCTCGAGCTCTAGGTCGAACAGCTCGGGGTCTTTCACGTAGCGAAAACAGCCGCGATAGCCGATCATCGGGTTGTCCTCGTGAGGCTCGTAATCCTTGGCGCCGCGCAAGCCTCCAAACTCGTTTGTGCGGAAGTCGTACGTGCGGTAAATGACCGGGCGCGGGAAGAACGGACGCGCAATGCGTAAGACCGACTCCACCATCCTGGTGACGAACTCCTCCGAGCCGCCTTCGGCGATCAGCGCTTTGGGATGCACGCCATTGAGCGCGTCGGTGATCATGAATTCCGCCCGGAGCAGCCCCACACCATCGACGGGCAGCGCGGCAGCTTCCTCGGCGGCCTCCGCGATGGCGAGATTGACGTACAGACGCGTCGCGAGAGGCTCTAGTGACGCGTCCGGCGCCTCCACGACCAGCTTCGCTGGCTGCGCGCCAGCCACTTCCGTCCCGGCGCCACGCGTATCGTCTCCGGACACGACGGTGCCGCGCGTGCCATCGACCGTCACCAACTGCGAGCTCTTCAGAAGTCGCGTCGCATTGCCCGTGCCGACGATGCAGGGAATCCGAAGCTCGCGGCTGACGATCGCCGCGTGACAGGTCATCCCGCCCTCGTCGGTAACCAGGGCGCCCGCGTGACGCATGACCGGCACCCAATCCGGGCTCGTCATCTCTGCCACGAGAATTTCGTCTTTGCCTATCTTCGCGTCGGTCTGCAGGACCCGCATGAGCCGAACTTTGCCAGCCACACGGCCGGGTGATGCGCCGAGCCCGCTGAGCAAGGGTGTCCCCGTCTGAGCTACCAACGTGGTGATCGGACGCGACTGCACGATGTACATCGTGCCTCGCTCCAGAGCCCACTCGACATCCTGCGGGCTGCCGTAATGTCGTTCGATTCGGAGGCCGAGCGCGGCAAGCTCGAGAACTTGGGCATCGTCGAGAACGCGCGCCTCCCGCTGCGTCTCGGGAACATCTTGGCGCGCCTCAGTCCCGTCGGCCTGACGAACGATCTTGAAAGCCTTCGAACCAATGCGCGCACTCAGCACTTCGAGGTTCACCTTCGATGGATCCTGGGGCCGCGCCACGAAATAGGTGTCCGGCTCCACCTGCCCTCCGACGACCACCTCCCCGAGTCCGTACGCGCCTTCGACGAGCATTCGCGTGCGGTCCTGCGAAATTGGGTCCACCGTGAACATCACGCCCGAGGCCTCGGAGTTGACCATCCTTTGCACGACGACGGCAATCGTCGGCTCGTCGGTCAAACCCAAGCTGTGTCGATACGCAACCACCCGCGAGCTCCAGAGCGAGGCCCAGCAATCGAGGATGCGCTGGATCAAGTTTTCTTCGACGACGTTGGTGAACGTCTCGTTCATCCCCGCAAACGAAGCCTCGGCCGTGTCCTCGGCGGTAGCAGAGGAGCGCACCGCGACCCTGGCGCCCTCGCCGAGGCTCTTGAACGCCTGCATGACAGACGCCTGCACCTCATCGGGAACCCCGGCCCGATGCACGGTCGCCCGGAGCTCGTCCGAAACCATCTTGAGCGCGCTGGAGTCTTCGAGGTCCACGTTGGCGACCAGCTCGAGCAGCCTTTGCCGGCAGGCCGCCGCATCGAGGGCCCGGAGGTACGCTTGCCCGGTCACGACAAACCCGGGCGGCACCGGAAGCCCGGCGGCCGTCAGCTCGCCGAGGTTAGCTCCCTTGCCCCCGGCGACCAGGACATCGCTTCGCTGGAGTGTCTTGAAATCGCGCACGAACTCGGAAGAACTTACCGCCATGCGGGTGGGATGCATGCATCGAGCGGGCCAAGTTCCTCGGCCTCAGGAGGTCCCCGCCTTTTGTCCCGGAACATGAGGAGGCTGCGGTATTGGCCGACGCGAATCGTGCGCCTCGGTATGGAACCGGCGAAGAAACTGCGCCAGGTGCGCGCACAAGCCCACGAAACCCCAGGCTGCACACTGGCACGTTCGATGCAGTGCTGGTATCACCTCGAAGCCTCAAAGGAGGAAATCATGAGCGCGGATGAAGCACAGAAGAAACTGAAACAAGACCTGGAAGACACTCGCCGAGACCTTCGGCGGGCGGCCGACGAGATCCGGGTGAAGCTGCATCTCGCCGGAATGGATGCCAAGGATGCGTGGGACGAGATCCAGCCACGAATCGAGGAGTTCGAGCGGCGCTTCGACGCGAAAGCCGATCAAGTCGGCGAGGAGCTGAAGGCCCTGGGTAACGACATCAAGAAGCGCTTGCTCAACATCAAGTCCAAGCTGAGTTAAGCACGCGCCGCCTTGGCCACACTAGCCGCGCCGGCGTTCAACGCTAACTGACCGGGATTTCCTGTTCGCGAACCACGAAGACGCTGCACGGCGCGTGACGGACCGTCGCTTCGGCGACGCTTCCCAACAAGCGGCGCAGCATTCCGGTGCGTCCGTGCGAGCCGAGGACGATCAAGCTCGCCTTGGCTTCGCGTGCGATCTTGCAGATTTCGATCGACGGATGTGCGCTCGCGATCGCATCGTACTGCACGTTGGTATCCGCCAAGTGCCCGAAGTAGTGGTGTCGGGCTTCCTTGAGTTGGTGCATCGAGTCTTCGTCCCAAGGCTGACGGTCCTGCTGGGAGCGCTCGCGCGGCGGAGCTCCCTTGCCTTTGCGTGGGTCGTAGACGTGAACGAGGAGCACCCGAGTCTCGTCGCGGCGGCTGATTTCGGCGGCCCGTTCCATGGCGAGGTCCGAGCAGCTGGAGAAATCGGTGCAAACGACGATGAGCGGTTTCATTCCTTGGCACAGCAAGGTGCACGGCTCTTCTCGGTCTTGCAAGGTCAGACCGGCGTATGGCTCGGCGGCATTTTCTCACGCCTCTAACACTCTGGAATCACTTGATTATCGGAGAATCAACGCGCCTCTGATATTGACACTGGTAACTGTCATAGTTATGAATGGCTCAATAGGAGGTGCCAAATGGAATTAGTCCTGATGACTGTAGGTGCCTGGGTAGCGTTTGCTGTCGCCGCGATTGTCCCCGGCTTCCTTTTTGGCCAGGTGGTTCGCGCTTGTCCAAAAGCGCACGCATAATCGCGGCCGGCGGGCTCTCGACTGACCCGCTTGCACAATGACGGAGCAAGACGAGGCCAGGTACACGATCGACCAGCTCGCCGCCCGAACCGGCGTGCCGAGCCGGACGATCCGCTTCTATCAGAGCAAGGGAGCGCTGCCTGCACCGGTTCGGCGGGGGAGGAAGGCGTATTATGGCCCGCCGCACGTAGATCGGCTCGAGCTGATCGCGCGCTTACAAGACCGCGGACTGCAAATTCGAGCGATCCGGAATCTCCTCCAGCAGCTCGATTGCGGAAAGGCGTCGCTGGACGATTGGCTCGGGTTCGAAGCCGAGCTCAGGACGCCGTGGAGCGAGGACGTGCCGCAACTGCTCAGCGAGCCGGAGATCCAGCAACGCCTCGAGGGACGTCCCCCCGGCCTGCTCGCTGCGCTGGTCAAGGCGGGCCTGCTCGAGCGTGAGGCCAATCAGTATCTCGTTCGAAGCCCGGCCCTGTTGAAGATGGTGCTCACGCTGGAGGCCAATGGCATCGACGTGGAGACGGCCCATGAAGCGACGGCCATCTTGGCGCGCCACCTTTCGAAAGCAGCGAACGAGCTGGGCCTTCACTTCCAGGAGCACATGCACCAACGCATGCACGACGGTGGACCGGACAGCTCAGCCCAGCTGCTGAACGCGCTCAAACCGATCGCGCTCGAGGCCGCTTCGGTGATCTTCGCACAGGAGATTCAGCACTCGCTTGCGCAAATGCTTCACGAAGGACGCTTGGCCCCCGTGAAACCCGCACGGGGTGGCCAGGATGAAAAGACGACGAGCGAATAGGCGGTTGCGCTCAGCTCAGGTCGAGCAGGATTTTCCCCGTGCGGCCAGGTCGACGCGCATGCTCCAGCGCGGCGTGCAGATCCTCGAGCCGATATCGTTGCTCAACCGGCGTCGCCAGTACACCGCTCTCGATCAGCTTGGCGGTGTTGCGGACGAGGCCTAGGCGTTGCAGCAGCGTCCGATCCGCGAGATAGGCAGCCAGATAGAAGCCTTCGATCCGGGTCATCGGCATCATGATGTCCCTTGGCGGCAGCGAAATTGGCTCCCTACTCAAGGTGCCGTAGCAAACCATCCTGCCGCCCGGAGCCAAGGTCCGTAGGACCTCCGACCCAGTCTCGCCCCCAACGCAGTCGAGGACGAACTCCACACCCCCGGGAGCGATGCGGTGAACGGCCTGCAGCAAGTCCTCGTCCTCGGAGGCGACGACATACTTGCTGTTGTCTCGTTTGAGGCGTGCCGCTCCTGCGCGGCTGCGCACGACGTCGATCACCCGAAACCCGTCGATACGCGAAAGATTTCGAACCATCTGCGCGAGGGCAGAGCCCGCCGCCGTCTGTAACAGCACGGCGCCGCGCGGCACTTGCAAGAGGTGCCTCACCAGAACGAGTGCGGTCAGAGGATTGACGAAGAACGAGCAGGCCTGGGCATCGCTGAGCGAGCGCGGAACGGGAAAGGCGCGACGCGCGTCGATGAGCGTGTGCTCTTGCCAGGTACCGTTGGGAGGCCCGCTCACGACTGCCACGCGCTTGCCCAACAGGCGACGAGCGAGAAAGCCGCCTCCCGACTCCTCGACGACGCCGACTCCCTCCACGCCGAGAGAATACGGTGGCGCCGGGAAGGGAGCCGCGCCAGGGCGGTCCACGGGCCGCTCCGCGCCGAGGTTCCAAATCATCCGCGCAAACGAGCGCGCATAGATCCCATCGATGTAGTTGAAATCCGACGGGTTGACCGGCGCCATCGTCATGCGAACACGCACCTGACCCGGACCCGGCTTTGGCATGGCGACGTCCCGAAGCTGGACCGTCATGGGATCGTCGGAAAACGAATCGATGCCTGCGGACCTCACGGCTTCAATCCCCCCCGGGGCCTCGGAGCCCACTCGGCATCGCAAACGGCCAGTTGGAATCGACGGTGCCGCCGTCGACTTCGAGAACCTTGCCCGTCACCCAACTCCCGGCATCGGAAAGCAGGTACAGGGCGGCGGCGCCGATGTCCTCCACGGTACCCAGCCGGCGAAGCGGCGTCAGATCTTCCATCTGCTTCGCCAAGGCCTTGTCGGCGGTCACCATGCCAAGCGCATCGGTTTGGGTTGCCCCCACGGCAATCGCATTGACGCGCAGATACGGCGCCCATTCGTGCGCGAGTAGACGAGTCATGTGCGCCATGGCGGCTTTGGCGGTGCCGTAGGCAACGAAGCCATGGTCGACCAGGTGAGATAGCCCCGACGTGATGTTGACGATGGCTCCATGCCCGCGCTCTGCCATGGAGGGCGCCAAGCCACGCGACAGGTGCAACGCCGTCGTGACGTTGAAGTGGAACGCCTTGTCGAGCTCTGCGTCGGTGCATTGCAGCGCTGGCCCCGGCAAGGTGCCACCCGCGTTGTTGACCAGAAGGTCGACGCCTCCGAATTCCTCCAGTGCGCGGTCCTTCAGCCGATCGAGTTGCTCCGGAACGAGCACGTCGGTCGGCACCACCAATGCGCGCCCGCCATGTTGCTCCACGATGGTGGCGACTTCCCGAAGCGTCTGCTCTCGCCGCGCAGCAAGAACGAGGTTCGCCCCGGCCTCCGCCAGCGCAATTGAAATCCCCCGGCCGATCCCGCGGCCCGCGCCGGTGACCACGGCTACCCGGCCGTCAACCCGAAAGCGATCCAAAATCATCGATGTTTCGTCTCCGGCGCGTACTCTCCGGCATTAGACCGGCTTCCGCAACCGTTGCGTTGACCGCCGCCGGGCCCTCTCGTACTTTCCCGCGAATGACGTACTGCGTTGCCGTCAAAGTCGATGAAGGGCTGGTGTTCGTGTCCGACTCCCGAACGAATGCGGGTGTCGACCACATCAGCACCTACGGCAAGATGCACACCTTCTGCGGAGACGGAGCTCGGTTCTTCTCGATCCTGAGCGCCGGCAATCTCGCCACCAGCCGAGCCGTCATCACCCGCCTGGAGCGGGACATCGAGGAGGGGGCCAAGGTCAGTTTGCAGACCGTGGGTCGCCTTACCGAAGCGGCAGATTACGTCGGTCGGGTGAGCCGGGAAGAACAGGAGAAATACAACAAGGGTCTCAAGGAACAGCAGTTCAGCCCGGGTGCCAGCTTCATCGTGGGTGGCCAGATCCAGGGCGGTCCGCACTCGATCCTGTTGATCTATCCCGAGGGCAACTACATCCCCGTCTCACGGCATTCCGCGTTTCTGCAGATCGGCGAAGAGAAGTACGGAAAACCGATTCTCGACCGCATCATCGAGCCCGGCCTGAGCCTGGAGGTCGCCGGTCGCTGCGCGCTGGTTTCGATGGACTCCACGATGCGAAGCAACGCGAGCGTGGGCCCGCCGATCGATCTGCTCCTGTACTCGGCAGGAACCCAGCGCCCGGGCAGCCAGGTGACTTTCGGCGAGGACGACGAGTACCTGCGCAAGCTGCGGCGCGCCTGGCAGGACAGCTTGAAGAGCGCCTTCAACAATCTCCCGCGCCTCCCCTTCCCCGCGCAAGCGGTACGACTGGTCGACGCCTAGGCGGCGAGCTCAGGCGCCCGACGTTTGGCGGCGAAGGTCGAGGGTGTACTGACTTTCCTCCGCGTACACCGGAGCACGGACGCTCCGCGTCATCCCGCGGAGCTCATTCGACGGGCGCCACCTCGCGCTCTGTCTTGCTTGCGCCTCGGCGAGGTCTCGGGGCCGTCCGTCGTAGATCGGTTGGTCCGGATTCCAGTAGTAGTAGCGAGCTGAAGCCACGACCCGGTCGGTTCCGTCGAGCAACTCGATCTGCAATGGAGACTGCACGGGGACGTGGGGGTGGAGCGCGGGCCAGCCGCCCGCCGACTTGTATCGCACGCCTGCCACCAACTTTTCGCCGACCTCGCGGAATCGCAATTCGATCCCATTGATGACCACCCTGCCCCGAGCAAGGACTGCCGGTCCGCTCACCGAAAGCTCGATCCGGTCCGTCGAGTTGTCGACGATGCGAGAGGTGGTTCCTCCATCAGCGACCTCGGCCATCAGCGGCCAGGGCTCGAGCGCCTGCCGAACGACCAGCTCGCCGTCAGCTGCCACCAGGCGTCCAAGCACCGGGAACCGCTGCTCGAAAATCGGCGCCAACCAACGCGGGTCGAACGCAAGCCCCGTCGCCGCCAAGTCTTTGCAAATGTCCCCAATGTCCTGCCAGAGGACATGCGGCAGCATGTACTCGTCATGCAGTCGCGCCCCGTGCCGAACGAACGGGTCGCGAAGCGGCGCGCTGGCAAGCATCGCGACGATCGATCGGACGAGCAATGCTGCAAGCGACTGCAAACCGACCTCGGGCAAAGTCTCGAACGCGCGCAGCTCGATCAAACCCTGGAGGCCGGTGGGCGAATCGAAGTTCCAGAGCTTGTCGAGGCAGATCTCGGCGCGGTGCGTGTTGCCGCCGCTGTCGGTCATCAAGTTGCGAAACAAGCCGTCGAGAAAGCTGCGCTCGGGAACGCCGTCGAGCGCCATCACCCCGAGGCATGCGGTCTCGAGCTCGTAGAGCTTGCCGATCAAGGTCTCATCAGCACGCGGCGCTTGCGAGCCGGGGCCGACGTACTGACCGGAGAAGAAATACGAAAGCGCGGGGTGTCGCTGCCAATAGGCAACGATGCTACCGACCAGGTCGGGGCGCGCAAAGAATGGATTCTCGTCGAGACTCGGCCCTCCGAAGAGCAGATGAGCGCCGCCGCCCGTGCCCTGGACCTGGCCGTTGAGGTGGAATCGGAAGGTGAAGAGACCCTCCTGCTCCGCGGCTCGGGTGATTGTTTTCAGGATCCGATCGTGGTCCCGCCAAGAGCGCGTCGGTGGCAGGTTCACCTCCAGCACGCCCGGATCCGCGGCCAGCCCGAGAGCAGTAAGCACCTCGCCCCCCGTGGGACGATACCCACAGAGAACCAGCCCGGCGACCCCCGAGGCCGCCGCCACCCGTTCCAGGCGCGCCATCAGCTCGGCAAACGCTCCGAAATCGAGGGGCGGGATGAAGAGATGAAGCCCGCCGTCGGTAGCCTCCAAGGTCAGTGCGCGCCGCATGTGGTGCTCATCGAGTTCACCCAACGGCAAGCGCAGCCCCAGCGGGCTCTTGCCCGCCGTCGCCACGACAGGCCGGTCTTCGGAAAAAGGCCAGGTGTCCGATACCCATCCATCCTCGGTCCGGTCCAGTGGCAGCACCCAGCCGCGGGGCGAATCGGGCGCGCCTCCGTGCTCTACGCACGGCAGCACGTAAGGCAGCAGCCCCAGGTCCTCTCCGATCGCGGTCATGAGCCGCCGCGCGTCGGCATCGCCGTTGGGTCCAGGCACGTCGTCCAGAAGGAGCATCTCTGGATGGTTCCAGAGCGCAATGCCATCATCGCGATGCAAAGTCAGCACCACCCAGCGGGGCAGCGGTTCTCCGGGGTATTGCTTTCCGTAGACCTGCATCACCACCCCCCCGGGATAGAGCTCTCGTAGAAGGCGCGCAGCCAGTCGCCGGGCGTACCCGAGCTTCTGCGGCCCGAGCGCTTCTCGGTTCCATTCGGGCGTCTCGGGCGCCGCCGGGATGAAGGTGGGCTCGCCCCCCATCGTGAGCGAGAGCCCCAAGCTTTGCAGTCGCGCTTCCACAGACTCCGCAAGCGCGTCGACGTCGTCGTTCCTCACTCGTCCGACCCGCTGACGTGCAAGGTGACACTCATCTGCGAACGAACGTCCCCTCGCTGCAGGTACTGCCCTTGGATCGGGTTGACCCACTGCGGCCGATTTGCCACGGCGGAAGGCAGGAAGCGATGATCGGTGAACAGCCCGTTAGTGGGATCGAAACCCCGCCAGCCCGCACCGGGTAGATACACTTCGGCCCACGCATGCATGGAGCCGGCGGCACGATTGAACATTACCGCTCCATCGGCCGGCGGTGGCTCGTAGAGATATCCGCTGACGAAGCGCGCCGCCAGACCCAGCTGACGGCTGGTAGCGACGAATAGCTCGGCCATGTCCCGGCACGACCCCTTTCCGAGTTCCAGCGTCTGGTTGGCCGTCTGCGTACCTTCCTCATCGCGACGCTCGTATCCGATGTTCCGGTGAATCGCGAGATTGAGGTCCGTCAGGAACGAGAGAGTGTCCCGCTTGGCTTTCGAATCGCCCACCGCGCCGCGAAGCCAATCCAAAATCCTCCATCGGTCGGACTCCTCGGGCTCGAGGTATGGCCGCAACGCACTTTTCTCCCGATCGTCGTAGCTGAAAGGGAACTCCCGGGCGCGGGCTTCGAGGATGAAATCGAACGGGTTCTCTTCGGCGACATCGAACACCATCTGGCAGTGAAAGGAAAGCCGAGACGATTCGATCGCACCGAAGCTCACCACCGTCACCACGTTGTTGAAGCAGTCACGCACCCATCGCACCTTGCCCTCGGGCTCGCACCGAAGCGAGAAGGAGCGGACGTGAATCGTTTGGCTTTCGCGGGGGCGCAGGTACAGAGAGTGCTCACCGAAGCCAACGGGCCGCTCGTAGCGGTACTCGGTTAGGTGGTCGACCGAGATCTTCATGTCCAACGGCTTAGCAGGTTTCACCGACGTCGGTGATTTCCAGTTGGTTTCTCAGCGATGTCAGGGGGGAAACTTCAGCCGTCAGCGGTTTTGCGAACGTGCGAATCGGCTCCCCAGAGGATATCGTCGACCCATCGTGAAGAACGTCATCCGGTTTCCGGCCCAGCTTCGCGCCACACGATCGACCCCGCTCGACGCGATGCGATACAAGACCATTCACGGCTACCGTCGCGCGTTCATCCACACCGGGAGCGGCCCCGCGGTCCTCCTAATCCACGGAATCGGGGACAGCGCCGACAGCTGGCTCGAGCTCATTCCCGCGCTCGCTCGGACCCACACGGTGATTGCGCCGGATCTTCTGGGACACGGCGACTCGGACAAGCCGCGCGCGGATTACTCGATCGCCGCGTACGCTAACGCCATGCGTGACCTTTTGAGCGTGCTCGACATCGAGCGAGTCACCGTGGTCGGGCATTCCCTCGGTGGCGGCGTCGCCATGCAGTTCGCGTATCAGTTCCCCGAGCGCTGCGAACGGCTGGTGCTCGTGAGCACCGGCGGGGTGAGTCACGAGGTCCACCCCGTCCTCCGGTTTGCCTCAGCCCCAAACGCAGACTTCGTCTTGCCTCTTCTCCGAGCGCCAGGCGCGCGTCTGCTCGGAAAGGCGGTGTTCAAGCTCTTGCAGGCTTTGGGCACCGATCTAGGCCACGATGCGGATCACCTGAGTCGCGTCTTCGATGCGCTTCCCGATGCCGCGTCTCGAAGGGCGTTCATCCGGACGCTACGCGCCGCGGTCGATTGGCGCGGTCAGGCCATCACCATGCTCGATCGCTGCTATTTGACGCAGGGGATGCCCACGCTCCTGGTTTGGGGCGCCCGTGACGCGGTGATCCCCGTCGCTCACGCGCACAAGGTCCACGCCGCGATGCCGCAGAGCAGGCTCGAGGTGTTTCCCGATGCGGGGCACTTCCCCCATCAGAATGAACCGGCGCGATTCCTGCGTGTGTTTCGGGAGTTCTACGATAGCTCGAACCCTAATTCGCACAGCGTCGATCAATGGCGGGGGCTGCTTCGCAGGGGCGCTATTGCTGGGCCTGATCCTGCGCGGCCGTTCCTCTCTGTGGCTCCGATTCGAGCTCTGTGACCCGCACCATCACCTCGAGCCGTTCACCGTGGCCCCCGGCGAATAGGGTTCCGGCAGTAGGCGTCGCGTCTCGGAAGTTGCGCCCCGCGGCAACGCGAATGTGATCGAGATCGACCAGACAACCGTTGGTCGGGTCGAACCCGCGCCAGCC
The DNA here is from genome assembly GCA_049691835.1 of Polyangiales bacterium. Taxonomy (GTDB): domain Bacteria; phylum Myxococcota_A; class Polyangia; order Polyangiales; family Houyiibacteriaceae; genus SG8-38. The sequence continues at coordinate 979 of JBAVOF010000062.1, read as the reverse complement.
CACCGACGGCAGGTAGACCTCCGCCCAGGCATGGGAAGCTTCGGACTGAATCTGATTGTGATACGCCGCACCCGTGTAGATGTAGCCAACTCGGTAGCGGGCCGGAACGCCCAGCAAGCGCGCGAGGCAGATGAACAGATTGGCGAAGTCCTGACACACGCCGCGGCGCTCGGTGTAGACGTCGAACGGGGATGTCTCGAGCGTCGTCGTGCCAGGGATGTACTTGAAGTCCCGGTGCAGAGCCTCGTTGAGGTCGATCAGCGTCTCGAGGAGGTCGTAGCCGCGTCGGGCTGCGAAGCTCATCGCGAAACCGGACAGCTCCCGAAGCTCGGTCTCCGGTAGCTCGGGCGGCAGCAAAAACGGATTCATCATCTGACGCTGCCACGGCATCCACACGAGCGGGATGTTGGCGCTACGTAGCGAAGAGTGCATATCGACGTGGTGGGTTCGAACCTTCGACACGGCTCGCACCCAGAGCTCGGTGTAAGGCTGGTTGATCTGGAAGCTCAGCACGTGGTTCCCAAACACGTCTTCGAAGGAGAAGCCATGGCCGGGTGGAGAAATCTCGAGCGTGTAATCGAGAACATCCTGCGTGAAGTCACGCACCGGTTGAAGACGCACGGTATGCGTCGATGTCTCGACCGGCGTCTCGTAGCGATAGACAGTCTCGTGGGTGATCTCGTAGCTGCGTGATCTACCCTCCGCGGTGCCGAGGGGCCGAAGAACTGGGGCAGGTACCGGGAGCTCCACGCGCTCGAGCTTCACCACACTCGACTGGGGTGACCCCGAGGCGGCTTGCACCCATGACGACGCCGGCGCTTGGACCAGGTCGGGCACGGCCCGGGGCAGGCCTGCTCGCGTCGTGGTCAACTGACCGCGGCTGACGACGCGCATCTCGCCGGGAGCGAGCTTCGACCATGGCTCCCCGGAGAGAGGCCGTGTCGCGATGATCGCAACGGTCCGATTCTCGTCGATGTCA
>JBAVOF010000061.1:0-1724 GCA_049691835.1 Polyangiales bacterium | reverse complement strand
GAGAGACGACAGCCGGACGCTTCTGTTCTTCCTTTCCCCGAGTTGCCCGGTCTGCGAGACGCTTCTGCCCACCGTCGAGCGGGTGGCGAGAACCGAAGTGCCGGGCGTCAGGGTCATTTTGGCCAGCGATGGTGCGCCCGAAGAACACCGCACATTCGTGGCCGAAAAACGCATCCGGCATCTGCCGTACGTCCTCTCCGCACCGCTCGGCATGAGCTACGGGGTGGCCAAGCTTCCGTACGCGGTTCTCATCGACAAAGACGGGATCGTCGCGGCCCAGGGATTGGTCAACACGCGGGAGCACCTGGAGAGCCTGTTCGAGGCTCAGAGTCGCGGCGTCGCGTCAATCCAGGAGTACCTGCGGGAAAGGGCGAAATGAGCCGGCTCGATCACTGGTTCGAACGCGTAACGAGGCAGTCCGCACGGCGTGTTTCGCGCCGTAGCTGGTTGGCGCGGTTCGGCGGCGTTCTCATCGGCGGGGCTACCCTTCCCCTGCTTCCGGTAGCGCGTGCGGCCGAAAGGCACACCGTCGGAGAGGATGGCGTCAAGGGCCGCGAAGGCGACCCGACTCGCTGCGAGTACTGGCGCCATTGCGCCATCGACGGCTTTCTATGCAGCTGCTGCGGCGGATCGCATACCGCATGCCCGCCAGGAACGGAAATGTCGCCCGTGACGTGGATCGGCACCTGCCGAAATCCCGCGGACGGCAAGGACTACATCGTTTCTTACAACGATTGTTGCGGAAGGACGTTCTGCGGACGCTGCATGTGCAACCGCAACGAGGGCGAACGCCCCCTCTACCACTGGTATCGCAACAACGACATCAACTGGTGCAGCGGCGCAAGCACGCAAACGTACAGCTGCTCCACCGCGGTGTTGGTCAAGGCGGCACAAGAAGCGCAACCCGAGAAATGAAGGTACCGCTCGCCGCGCTGCTGCTCTTGCTCGCGACACGTTCGGTCCGCGCGGACTCCTACGAAGAACACGACTACATCTTGAATTGCTCGGGCTGCCACGGGTTGGATGGAAGCGGCTCGAGAATGGTCCCCTCGCTTCAGGCAATGCCCGAGATCAGCGCAGTCCCTGGGGCCCGACAATACTGGGTCAGAGTGCCCGGCGCCGCCCAGGCCCCGCTTTCGGACGCGCGCTTAGCGGCCTTGATGAACTGGCTGGTGCAACGGTTCACCGGGACAACGCCGGAGCCCAGCTACACCTCCGAGGAAGTTCGTCACCTGCGCAGCGAGCCGCTCAGAGACCCCATCGCCGCCCGCAACGAGCTCCGCGCGAGGACACCCTAGCCCTCGGCTCGGCCGTCCAGCCCGTCCCTACTCGCTAAAGAGGTTTTCGACGTCGGCCCTGGTGAGGCCCTTGAGCGGGCTGCCCTCGGTCGACAGGACGTTGCTGACCAGCTCTCGCTTCTTCGCGGAGAGCTCGAGGATCTTTTCTTCCACGGTGCCTTCGGCGATCAGCTTGTAGACGTTGACGTTCTTGGACTGGCCGATCCGGTGCGCGCGGTCGGTGGCCTGGTCTTCGACGGCAGGGTTCCACCAGGGGTCGAAGTGCACGACGGTGTCGGCACCGGTGAGGTTGAGACCGGTGCCGCCCGCCTTGAGCGAAATCAGGAAAACGGGGACGGTCGGGTCCTCGTTGAAGCGGTCGACCCGGTCGAGCCGATCCTTGGTCGAGCCGTCGAGATACTCGTATTGGACACCATCGGTATCGAG
>JBAVOF010000060.1:0-1555 GCA_049691835.1 Polyangiales bacterium | reverse complement strand
GGCTGGGCCTGCGCTGGCTCGCCCGCTGGCTTGCCCATTGGAGCCGCTGGCTGACGGGCATCGAGATCCACCCGGGTGCCGCCGTCGGGCGCCGGGTGTTCATCGACCACGGAATGGGCATCGTCATCGGCGAGACGGCGGAGATCGGAGACGATTGCACGCTCTACCACGGGGTTACCCTCGGAGGCACCTCCTGGAAGGCCGGCAAGCGTCACCCGACCCTGGGCAAGGGCGTGGTGATCGGTGCGGGCGCGAAAATACTCGGGCCGATTTTAGTGGGAGATGGGGCCAAGATAGGATGCAATGCGGTCGTAGTGCGCGACGTTCCCGCAGGCGCGACAGCCGTCGGCATCCCGGCCAGGGTACTGACCGGGGATGAGGCGCAGCGCCGCGAAAGCCATGCCGCAAAGATGGGTTTTTCGGCTTACGCCATCGCCGCCGACATGAACGATCCGATGGCCCAGGCGATTCACCGTCTCATCGACCATGCGGCCGAGACGGACGCCCGAATGCAGGAGCTCATCGCGCACTTGAAGCAGGGAGGTGCCGATGTCGGGGACGCCACCGCCACGGCCGAGGGATTCGATCCCAAGCGGCTCAGCCAGATGATCGATTCCGACTGAACTCCGGGATCGATTAGTTGACTAAGTTAGTCGGGATTGTTAGAATTCATCATTAACGAAACAGGTGACCGACGATGCGCCTCACTACCAAAGGACGTTTTGCCGTCACCGCGATGATCGACGTCGCGATGCACGGCACGAATGCCCCGGTCACTCTGGCCGGAGTCTCCCAGCGGCAAAAGATTTCGCTGTCCTACCTCGAGCAGTTGTTCGGCAAGCTCCGGCGGCATAGCCTCGTCGAGAGCGTCCGCGGACCGGGCGGCGGCTATCGGCTGGCGCGCGCCCCGGAGACGATTTCGGTCGCCGAGGTGATCGTCGCGGTCGACGAGCCCATCGACGCCACGCAATGCGCCGGCCGGGAGAGCTGCAAGGACGACGGCAAGCGCTGCATGACGCACGAGCTGTGGGCCAACCTCAACACGCACATCTTCAGCTATCTGCGCTCGGTGTCGCTCGCCGAGCTCGTCGCCCAGCAGAAGAAGCCCGACGTCACGGTGCTGCAGGACCAGCGGCCGCAGACGACCACGCCACGCACGCCTGTCCCGGCCTGAGCCACGAATCTCGACTTGCCCCCGGATGAAGACGCCGCAATGAAGACCCCGATCTACCTCGACTATTCCGCGACCACGCCCGTCGACCCGCGCGTCGCGCAGAAGATGATCCCCTGCCTCACCGAGAATTACGGCAATCCCGCATCGCGTTCGCACTCGCTGGGCTGGACCGCCGAGAAGCTGGTGGAAGACGCGCGGGCGGAGATCGCGGCGCTCGTCAACTGCGACCCGCGCGAGCTCGTATTCACGTCGGGCGCCACCGAGTCGATCAACCTCGCGCTGAAAGGCGCTGCGCACTTCTACAAGGACAAGGGCAAGCACCTCGTGACCGTCCGCACGGAGCACAAGGCCACGCTCGACACGATGCGCGAGCTCGAGCGC
>JBAVOF010000059.1:0-6546 GCA_049691835.1 Polyangiales bacterium | reverse complement strand
GAGAGAGCAAGACTCCGCGTATTGCGAGCTCCAGGCCTTGCTCGAGCTCATCGCCCTCGTCGAGCGCGACGTCCACGAGCCCCTGCAGCCGTGCCACTTCTTCATCGGTGACCGGGCGACGCCATGCGCGCCTCGCAAGCTCCCTGAGGATCTCGTTCAGGCAGCTCGGGTCGTTCGGATCGCAGAACACGATTGTGTCGCGGATTGCGGTGCTCAGCGCCTCTTTGGCGAGCTCCTGGGCGGCTTGCTCGTAGAGTTCGAATTGCAGCGGAGAAATGGTGAGCACCTGTGCGATGTTGTCGAAGCCCAGGCTGACGTCGTCGGCGGGGAAGCTCGCCGCCGGGGCGAGCTGCGTGCCCAGAAGATCGCGGACCGTGTTCTGGTACTCCGTCCGATTGAGCCGGTGCATGAGCTGCGCGCCGGTCACGCCGACACCCGCTCCGGGTCCGGGTCCCGTGAGCGGATCGCTGCCGCGGGGGCCGCCCGCCCCACCGATCACGCCGTCACATCCGCACGCGACGGCGAGCGAGAGCATGACAAGCCGGAGGAACACAGCCATATGGATTATTTTGACTGGCTACTGAACAGCATCAACGCCATAAATACGGACTTAAGGCGTATTTCCTCACGGAACGGTCCCTTTGGGCCGGTGACGACGCGCACGAGGCCTCGAAGCGGTGAGACACCTCACGAAACCAGGACCTCCCCGACGCGTCGCGCATGCCCGGTTGCTGGGTGTGTGCGCTCGGCCAGCGCATTGCGGTGGTCGCCCTGGTGTCGCGATTCTTCGCGCCGCGAGGAACCGGAATGGTGGCGCCTTTGAACCGTATTGACGCGTCAGCGTTCGCCAACGTCGGTCGAATCTTAGATGGTGGGCATGCACGTGCGTCAGCCAGTTCTTCTAGTCCGCTGGATCACGGCGTTTGCTCTCGTGCCGAACGGGGCTAGCGCACAGACCTAGGACAAGCGGGGCGCGTGCGAGCGCTCGTGTGTCACCAGCTGAGTTGACCCGGCGCGGCGTCGGGTTCGTAGGCGCTTCCGCCCGGCCGCGTCCAAATCTACGAATGACGCCGCAACCAAACGAATAGTAGTATCTGCGCGCCGATGTACGAAATCATGCATGCTCACCCGGTCACCGTGATCGTGATTATTGCTGCGTTCTTGGTTACGCCGATCTACGCATTCGCGACGTATGTTTTTAGCGGAGCATCCAAGAAGAAGGGTCTTCGGGTCGGCGCAGGCTTCCTGGTTTTTGGGGCACTGATGTTCTGGGTTTGCATCGCCGACATCCCAAGACGCCTAGGCCTCGTGGGAAACCTGATTGTGCCCACCGTCTGGATCCTTCCGAGCCTGATTCTCTTCCTCCGCAGAGCCTGGTTCCTCGACCAGTGGCTCTGCCAAAAGTGGCTCATCGGGCTTCAAGTCTTTCGAGCCATCGGCGGCGTCTTTTTAGTCGAGATGGTGCGCGGCAATATACCGGGAGTCTTCGCTTACCCGGCCGGCGTGGGTGACCTGGCCGTCGCCCTCGTCGCGGCATTGGTTCTCCTCAAATACTGGAGCGCCAAACGCATCCCCGGAGCCGCGGTCTTCCTAGTCATCACCCTCGGCGTTGCCGACTTCTTGAGCGCATTCCTGTTCGGCTTTGGTTCCTCCGAGACACCGATTCAACTCTTCTTCCCAGCAGTCCCCAACAACGTCATCGTGTTTCCCACCGGATTGATTCCGCTGTTTCTCGTTCCGTATGCGATCTTCTTTCACACGCTCTCGTGGTTGAGCTATCGGCGTTTTGAGAACACCTAAGACGGCCACCTCCGTGCTACGGCTACTTCGAGCTCGAGCCCTGCGACCTTAGACGCGCCGATCTCGCAGGCGACCATGTGGGTGCCATCGCTTTGCCGGAGGCAGGAGCCGAAGCAGCCGACACTCGAAGAAAGGAACGACGTTTCATTCATGCACTCCGTTTGCGCATAACCTACTGCCGCCCGGACGAGCATTCGAGCAGGCGGCCAAGTCAATCCGTTGTGGGTTCCCTCTGATGTTCCGCGGCGAGGGCTCGAAGTGCCTCGGTGTAAGGTCTGGCCCTTCGTTCCGCGAAGCCGTCGATCAGAAAACCAAGAGCACCGACCAAGATGAGCGCAGGTCCGACGCCGTGAGCCCAATCGGCTTTCAAACCGAACCGCAACCCAAGGCCAATCACCACGAGCGCGGTCCAAGCGCCCAGGTAGACAGGCCAGTTCCTGTTGACCCGCTCCATTCGCGGGAGCTCTTTGGCTACCATTGCCGCCGGATCGCTACGGAAAGCAGCCGTGATCTCGGAGACCTGTCCTGCAGTGCGCAGGCCGACTGCGGCGCCTGTCACGATGGCCACGAGACCGAACACAGCGAGAGGTGTCGCAAGACCCCAAGCAAATCCACCGCGCTCGGCGCGCACGGCCACGGCGGCAAAGGCGACCAAGACAACGCCCAGCGGAACGATGAAACCGAGCCCCTCGGTGCGCTCTCCACGGAAATAAGTCTGCATGACGTCCAGAAAAGACATGGGAGCTTCATGGGGTCTCTCACACCAGGCTTGGTTCGGTCAAGACGATGCGGCAAGATGGCTCCAGATGAGCCGCTACCGCAAAACCGGGTCCCTCTGGCGCTCCCTTGGTGAAATGCGTGCCCCGTTGGAGCTCGCTACCACGCTTGCCGCGTTTCCGTTCCTCGCTGGCGGACCGCGAGGTGACGCACACAGCAGCATCGTCCTGCCGGGGCTGTTCGCCAGCGACACGTCCACCGCGACGTTGCGCGCATTTCTTCGCTCGCGCGGCTACAACGCCCTCGGGTGGGGGCTCGGTCGCAATCCCGGATTCGGGACCGGTCTGCTCGACGCGATGGTCGCGCTGACGCAAGCCGAGTTCAGGCGCAGTGGTCGGCCCGTCAGCCTGGTTGGCTGGAGTCTCGGAGGCGTCTATGCGCGGGAGACGGCGCGCAAGGCTCCCGACGCGGTGCGATGCGTGATCACCTTGGGAAGTCCGATTCAACTCGACGAACGGACCAGACGCGCTCCGCCCGTTCCGTCGACGGCGATCTTCAGCGTCAGCGACGGCGTGGTCGCTCCGCACTGGGCGCGGGAGATCACCGGAGACCGGACGGAAAACATCGAGGTGCCGGGAAGCCATTTTGGCTTGGGCTACAACCCGTTCGTGCTGCATGCCGTGGCCGACCGCCTGCGCCAGCGTCCCGACGATTGGAAATCTTTCGAGGTGAGCGGCCTCGTCGCGCGATTTTATCGCGGAGGGCCGATCGGAGACTCACCGGAGCTTCAGGTCCGTTGATGTCACGCTTCGGCGCTATTGCGCCGGTGCAGCTACGCCCGTGGTCCTCGGGCTTCGTTCGAGCAACTCAGCGACCCCTCCTTCGATGCCGTTGGCCAAGACCTCGATGTCCGACGTGGTTTCCCAATCGCCGGTGATCCCGAAGGTGAGCTGGCCCGCGTACGAGAAGATCGCAATCCCGATCCGCACCCAGCCTGCAAGAGGCACGTACGGATAGGCTGCCACCATGCGCCGGCCGGCCGCATACATTGGCCGCTGCGGACCTGGCACGTTGGTCGTGACGGTCTGGACGGAGCGCTGGGGTGCACGCGCGAAGAGACGCCCGCCCAGGGTGAGCAACATGGGCGGCGTGAACCCGGAGAGCGACGTCAGAGCCTCGGCCGCCACCGCCTGCTTGTGCTCCTTGAGCCCCTTCATCTGCTCGGCGATCGACGCCAATCGGGCCACCGGGTCCGCAAGACCGACAGGAAGCTCGGCGAACATGGCGGACACTCGATTGTTGTACGTCCCCCGTTCGCTCTCGGTTCGAACCGAGACGGGCACCAGGGTGCGCACGACGAAATTGTCGACCGGCTCCCCACGCGAGATCAGAAGGTCGCGGAAGCCCTTGGTGATGGCGGCCAGCACGACATCGTTGACCGTCCCCCCGTGCGCGGCGCGGATCTGTTTGACCTCGTCCAGCGTGGTCTCCGCCCAAGTCCAGCGGCGATGTGGGCCGATGGGGCCGTTGAGCGACGACTCGATGTCCTTGCCGACGAACGAGGTGAACGTGCCGAGCCCTACCGCCACATCACGCACGCGTTTCGCGAGCCGACCTGGGGTGCGCAAGGCTGCGCGCACAGTGCGTAGTTGCTCGTATGGGCTGACGCTCCGATTGAAGAGCGCGTTTCGGACGAGGCCCAGACCGCTCGGTTGAGGCTCCGGGGTCCAGGGTGGCGGTTGCTCGCGCCCGGGTGTTGGTGTGGAGTCCATGACGACGGCGAGGAGATCGGTGCCAGAGACGCCATCCACCATGCAGTGGTGCGTCTTCGATAAGATCGCCCAGCGTCCGCGTTGCAGACCTTCTGCCATCCAGATCTCCCAGAGCGGTTTGTTGCGATCGAGTTGCTGCGCCATGACGCGGCCGGCAAGATCCCGTAACTCTTGATCGCCACCAGGAGGCGGCAGAGCGGTATGGCGAATGTGGTACTGGATGTTGAAATGGGGATCGTCCACCCACATGGGGCGGCCCGCCGCTAGCGGCACGAAGCGCACCCGCTGCCGATAACGAGGAACCTTGTGCAGCTTGGATTGGATCATCTCGACGACATCTTCGTAGGGGGGCGGCGGCCCTTCGAAGATCGCAACCGAAGCAATGTGCATGTGGTTGACGTCGTTTTCAATGTGAAGGAACGACGCGTCCATCGGACTCATTCGATCCATGGCAACTCCCGCGAGCGCACAGGCCCCCACGCGGTGTGGGTCAAGCGCAGCATAAACTACCGCAGAACGCGCCGAGATGAAAGACGGCGTTGGGTGGCCGCCTGCTCCGAGCAATTCACTAGCGGTTCGGGCAAATCATCGCACGGAGCGGTTCAACGGATCACTTGATGACCAATTTCTGGTTCATACGCGGTGCGGGGATGACTTCGGATACGCCGTTTGGCCGGTGGATGGTGACGCTCCGGACGCGCTCGAGCTCGCCTAGTCCGAAGGTGAGCTCCGGAGTCTGGTCCGTAAGCATGCCCGCACCGGCGAGTACATCGCGCGTGTAGCTCTTGCCGCTGTCGGTCTCGATGCTGATGCGGGTGCCTAGGGCGGCCACGGTGTCGGGCACGACGATGGTAATGTAGTTGCCCGCCGATGTATTCAGGAACGCGCGCACCGGCCCGTTCATGTTGATCCAGACGACGTCTTGCCGGCCGTCGTCATCGATGTCGACGATGAGGGGCGACTGGCCGAAGTATTTGTTCTCCATCCCAAGCGATGGCTCGTCACGGAATTCGCGCGTGCCGTCTCCGACGTGCTGCAGGTAGGTGCGACCAGAGAGTTTGAAGAACTTATGAATGGGCCATTTGATGTAGTTCTGTGCAACGAGCAGGTCGAGCTGCCCGTCTAGGTTCAAGTCCTCGAAAACGGCGCCCCAGGCAAAGCCTTCCCCCGCCAGTCCGTACGCCTCGGTCACGTCGGTTAGATGGAAGCCCCCATCATTGCGCAACAGCCGCCACTGGTGAGTGTGGCTCTGATCGGCACGGAGGTCGCCCTCGGTGAGAAGCTCGGGAATCGATTTGCCCACGTTGGTGAAGAACAGATCCTGGTCCCCGTCGTTGTCGACATCACCCACGGCCAGGCCCATCCAGAACCCGAGCCCCGTATTGGTGGCCATAGGCTCGAAGGTGCGGTCTCTCAGGTTTCGGAAAATCTCGACTTCGCCGGTATTCTGCGAGACCACGAGATCCTGCCAACCGTCGGAGTCGAGATCGACAAACACCGAGAAGAACGTGTTCTGCTTGCTGGCCGTTCCAGATTCTCGCGTGATATCGGTGAACGTGAGGTCGCCGTTGTTCAGCAGCATCCGGTTCGTCTTGGCGTGGGCCGGGTCATTGAACGTTGCGCTGCGGAACGACGAGAATGCAACGAACGCGCTCACGTACAGGTCCCCGTCGCCATCGTGGTCGATATCCGAGATGGCGACGCCGAACGGGACCGAGTGCTCAGGAAGGTCGACGGGGATGTGTGTCTTCTGGAATCGCGCGCCGTCATTGAGATACAGATAGACACCGTCATCGCGCGCAACGAGCAAATCTGTGTCGGCATCGGCGTCGATGTCGATGGCGGTAGAACCGTAGGTGGCGGTGCGGCTTGATAGCCCTGTGGCCTCGACGATGTCGACCAGTCGCCCGTCGCGATAGCTCAACAGGGCGTCACTCTGGCCTTCTCCCCCGCCGACGAATATTTCGAACTTCCCGTCGCCGTCGACGTCGATGACCGCGGCGCCGGTGAAGGGATGCTTGGTCTTGTCCCAGGCGTGCGTGAACTCGGATGGAACTGGGGTAAACGCCGCCGGAGGCATCGCACTGTCGGGATGAGCCGAGCAGCCGTCGAACGACAGTACGCACAACAGGAGGCCGAGGTTGCGGGAAATCTTGTGATCTTTGAGCATGGAATTGCCTTTGCGTGGATGAGGGTTCGCAGACCGGGGGTAGTAGCCGCCGATGAACGCCGCCCGGCACTAGGCGCCGGGCGGCGT
>JBAVOF010000058.1:0-7003 GCA_049691835.1 Polyangiales bacterium | reverse complement strand
CGAGCGTGCGGCGCGCGCAGGCCGCATGCTCATCCTCATCACGCGCAATCCAAGGTGATCATGGCCGGCGCCGACCAGATTCGAATTCACGAAATCTACGAGTCGATACAAGGAGAGTCGACCTTCGCCGGGCTCCCGTGCACGTTCGTCCGCCTCTCCCGGTGCAACCTCCGGTGCCGTTGGTGCGACACGCCTCAGGCCTTCGAGGGCGGAACGCAAATGGAACGCGCAGAAGTTCTGCGCCGCGCGCTTTCGTTCGGAACGCCGCTAGTCGAGCTCACCGGCGGTGAGCCACTGTTACAGCCCGGCGCGATTCCCCTTCTCCGCGAGCTCTGCGACTCGGGCCGAACCGTTCTTCTCGAGACCAGCGGGGAGCGGGACATCAGTCAGGTCGACCCGCGTGTGCATCGGATCATGGACCTCAAGGCGCCTGGAAGCGATGAGTCCCAGAGCAACCGATGGGAGAACATCGAGCACCTCACGGCGCGCGACGAGATCAAGGTCGTCCTAGCCGACCGCGCCGACTACGAGTGGGCCAAGGGCGTCATCGGAGACCATCGGCTTGCCGAACGCGTCCATGCCGTCTTGCTCAGTTGCGTTTGGGGGGAGCTTCCCCCGCAGGATCTGGTGAAGTGGGTCCTGGAAGACAAGTTGCCGGTCCGCGTGCAGGTGCAAATGCACAAAGTGATCTGGGGCGCGGACACCCAGGGAGTGTAGACCATGGCTTTGGACCCCGAATTCATCGCCGACTGCCCGTACGGACCGGGTGCCATCGGGATCGACGAAATCATCGAGATCGACAAAGAGGCGGGGATCGTGCGCGCGAGGATGACCACGCGCCCGGACCTGCCCCTCACGCGTGACCAGCGGGCGCACCCCGTGCGGCACCCGCGGCACGTCAGTGGCGGATTCATGGTGCACCTCACCGGAATGCTCGGCTTCATGCACACGTACTACGTCCTGGGCCTGCGCCATGCGGACGGTTGGATTGGCTATGGCGGGCGCATTTATGACGCGCGTTTCGCATCCCTCGCGAAAATGGGACCACCGCTCGATCTAAAGCTCCACGCGACGAAGATTCGCCAGCGCGAAAATCAGGTGTTCGGACGATACGAGTTTCGTTTCACTCAAGATGGCACGTTGATCTATCAGGGTGACCAAGCCGCCATGTGGATGAGAATGACCGAGTCATGAGCGTGCAGTCCAAGACCATCTCCGTGGAGACGCGCGGCAGGGGGACCACCGAGATCACGGCCCCCGTACAAGACGTCGTGGCCGCGTCGGGCGTAGCCGAGGGCTTGTGCACCGTGTTCATCCACCACACGAGCGCATCCCTGATCATCAATGAAAACGCGGACCGCGACGTGCAACGTGACCTCGATGCGTTCCTTTCGAGGCTCGTCCCCGACGGGGATCCGCTCTACGTGCACACTATCGAGGGACCGGACGACATGCCCGCGCACGTCAAGACCGCGCTCACCCAAACGTCGTTGAGCATTCCGGTGACCAGCGGTCGATGTGCCCTCGGCACCTGGCAGGGGATCTTCCTCTGGGAGCACCGACGCCGGGGGCAGCAGCGGCGGGTGACCGTGACGGTCATCAGTTGATGATCGCCGCCCGACAGAGCGTCGCGCACGATTGACTCGATCAGGGTCGTGCCTGGGCCTTGGCGGTCGCGCTGCCTTCGACGTACATCGCCTCGATCTCGTCGGAGAAATGCTCGCTCACCTTCGCCCGCTTCACCTTCAAGGTGGGCGTGAGCTCACCGTGCTCGATGCTCAAATTGCGGTGCAGGATGGTGAACTTCTTGATCTGCTCCACCCGTGCGAAATGCTCGTTCATTTCGTCGATGTGGACCTGGATGCTCGCACGGAGCTTCGCGCTCTTTGGAAGAGCGTTTACATCTTCGCCATTCGCCTCTGCCCATGCGGCTCCCGCCTCGGGGTCGATGGTGACCAGCGCGCTCAAGTACCGGCGGCGATCGCCGATCACGACAGCCTCGTCGACCAGTGGGTGGTTCTTGATCGACGCCTCGAGGTTCTTCGGTGTGATGTTCTTGCCGCCAGCGGTGATGATGATGTCTTTCTTGCGGCCGGTGATGCTCAGGAAGCCATCGTCGTCCAATGCGCCCAGGTCACCGGAATGTAACCAACCGTCGGTGAGGGTCTCGGCGGTTGCCTCGGGCTCTTTGTAGTATCCGAGGAACACGTTCGGGCCCTTGACCAAGATCTCGTCGTCCTCGGCGATCTTGACTTCGACGCCCGGGATGATCGGCCCGACGGTGCCGAAGCGGTACTTCGTCGGAGTGTTGAAGCTCGTCGGACCGCTGTCTTCACTCTGGCCGTACACCTCGAGCACGACGATGTCCAAGCTCGCAAAGAACTCCAGCACCTCGCGCGCGATCGGCGCCGCGCCAGAGACGCAGACCCGGGCGTTTCCCATGCCGATTGCCGGCTTGAGCTTGGAGAAGATCAACTTGTTGGCGAGCTGATACTGAAGGCCCTTGTGCGCAGTGGGTCCTTTGTTGGCCTCCCAGCCCACCTTCATCGCCCACTTCACGAGCTTGGCCTTGACGCCAGTTGCGGCCTCGAGCTTGGCCGCGATGCCCGCTTGGAACTTCTCCCAGATGCGCGGCACGCCGAAGAAGATCGTCGGCTGCACCTCTTTCAGGTTTTCGGGCACCGCTTCGATCGATTCCGCGAAGTAGACGCGCGACCCCGTGGTGACCGGTAGGTGAAGCGTGAACATCTGCTCTGCGATGTGCGACAACGGAAGATAAGACAGGGAGCAGTCCGCCGAGGTCGGTTCGGTGATCTCGATGGCGCAGCTCGCGGTCCAGGCGAGATTGTGATTACTCAGCATCACGCCTTTGGGTGGACCAGTCGTGCCCGACGTGTAGATCAGGGTCGCGAGGGCGTTAGGATTCAGGCTGGCGACGCGATCCAAGTACTCCTTCTCTTCGACCCCATCGCCCTTGGCCATGAACTCTTCCCAGCTCATCACCATGTCGTCGGCGATGGCAGGGGCGCCTTTCATCGTCACCACATGTTTGAGCCGAGGCATGTTGGCCCGCTCTGCCTTGACCTTGCGCCACTGTTCCTCGTTTTCGACGAGGATGATAGGCGCTTCGGCGTGGGCAACGATGTAGCGAACCTCGATCGCGGAGCAAGTCGTATAGATCCCGGCCGGTGCGCCGCCGGCGCCCATCGCGGCGAGATCCATGATCGCCCATTCCGGGCGGTTGAACCCGAGAATGCAGGCGGTGTCACCCACCTCGAAGCCGAGCGCGATCAGTGCCCGTCCCGCGCGCGTCACTTGATCGGAGTAGGTTCCCCAGTTCGTCGATTTCCAGCCCCCACCTTCGCGCACGTAATACGCCGGATCGTTCGGGGACTTCTTCGCTCGTTGCAGGAGTCGATGGGGGATCGTGTCAGCAGCCACAGCGTCACCTTTCGGGTTTCCAGCCGTCCAAGGGCCCGGACCGCGAAATATAGGCCAAGATCACCTCGATTGTGAAGGGCAACTTCGGCGCCCCTGTGCTAAATCGCCCCCTCACGGAGGAGTGGCCGAGCGGTCGAAGGCGGCGGATTTGAAATCCGTTGTAGGGGCGACTCTACCGGGGGTTCGAATCCCTCCTCCTCCGCCAGGGTTTTAGCGCCAGCCTCCGTGGCAGCAACTGTGTTCTGGGACGCGCCAGCGCCAGAAACGGCGCAACCTTTGGGCTATGGATCTTCTCTCAGGATCGGGTAGCGTAGATGCTCGCCTGGGAGGGCACCATGACGCTGCAAGGAACGATGCTTTCACGCATCGAGGGTTGGGCTAAGTCGCACGCGGGCGATGCGGCCATTCACGATCGCAATTCGGATGGAAGCTGGGCGACCAGCAGCTGGGTCGAGTATTGGGCGAAGGTGCGCCGAGTCGGCAAAGGGCTCATGGCGCTCGGGCTGCAGCCCGAGGATTGCGTCGCCATCGTGGGTGCGAACCGGCGCGACTGGGTAGTCTGCCAGCACGGCATCAACGCTGCGCAGGGGATTCCCGCGCCGCTCTACACGACGCTGCTCACCGATCAGATGGCCTACATCATCGACAACGCGCAATCGAAGATCGTCATCTGCGACGGCCAAAAGCAACTCGACAAGTACCTCTCGATCGCGAACGGGCGGAGCACGATCGAGCACATCGTCACGATGGACGACCTCGGCTCGAACGACCCGCGGGTCATCACGCTGGAGGCGCTCATGGCGCGGGGCGAGTCGGTGAAGGATGCCGAGCTCGATGCGCGGCTGAGCGGTGTGCAGATGGACGACGTTGCGTTGCTGATCTACACGTCGGGCACAACCGGGCTGCCTAAGGGCGCGATGCTGACGCATCGGGGCATCGAGCTCATCAGTAAGGCCGTCGCGGAGGTGTTCCCGTCGCTTCTCGAAACGGAGACGCGAACCGTGAGCTACCTGCCGCTCTGTCACGCGGCAGAGCAGGGGATGACCAACTTTGCGGGGCTCACGGTTCGAGCCGAAACGTACTTCTGCAGTGACCTGACGAAGATCAAGGACTTCCTGGTCGAGGTGCACCCTACGATCTTCCTGGCCGTTCCGCGTGTCTGGGAGAAGTTCGAGGCCGCGCTTCGGGGCAAGCTGGCCGGTGCGACGGGCGTCAAGGCCAAGCTGGCGAACTGGGCGCGAAAGACCGAGCTGGACGCATTCAAGCAGGAAAGCGAGACCGGACGCCCGGTGTCAAGCTTCTCGCGCAGCCTAGCGAACAAGCTCGTCATCTCGAAGATCAAGGCAGCGCTCGGCCTGGATCAGTTGCAGGTTGCGTTGAGTGGCGCGGCGCCGATTTCGGTTTCGACGCTCGAGTTCTTCGCGTCGATCGGTGTTCCGATTCACGAAGGGTACGGGATGACGGAGACCTCGGCGTTTGCGTCGGTCCAGCCTCACGGAAGGCTCCGGCTCGGCACCATCGGCAAGCCGCTTCCAGGTGTCGAAGTCAAGATCGCGGACGATGGCGAGATCCTGCTCAAGGGCCTCAACATGGTGAAGGGCTACCTTCGCCTTCCCGACAAGACCGCCGAGCTCTATGACGAGCAGGGCTGGATGCATACCGGTGACCTCGGCGCGATCGACGAGGACGGCTACATTGCCATCACGGGGCGCAAGAAGGATCTGATCATCACCGCAGGCGGAAAGAACGTCGCGCCGGCGGAGATGGAGGGTTACCTGCAGTCGATTCCAGGTGTCGGTCAAGCGGTCGTGGTCGGAGATCGGCAGCCGTATCTGGCAGCCCTGATCGTGCTCGACCCCGAGGCACTGCCGGAGCTCGAGGCCGCCACCGGGGTGTCCGGCCTGAGCGACGTCGCCACGGCGGCCCGCAACCCCGACGTGAGGCGCTTCATCGAGCAGCGGATGCAGGAGGTCTGCAACGCCAAAGTCGCTCGCTACCAGACCATCAAGAAGATCCGCATTCTCCCGACGGTTTTCAGCGTCGACGGGGGTGAGCTCACGCCTACGCTCAAGGTGAAACGCAACGTCGTCGGCGAAAAGTACGCCAAGGAAATCGCCGCATTCTACGCAGGATCACAGGCATCGGCGCAGTCTGCGGTGCTCTGAGCGAAGCAGCGTGATCGAGCCGGCGGGGAATCCGAAACGAGCTCCCGGCGCTGGCGGCTAGCGGTCGGAACCCACCTCGCTTTTTCGGGGCCTGCGCCCGACCCGACGCAATCCCTGCGCGGCATCACCCCAATGACGGCCAAGATAGCTTGGGAATTTCACTGGCACCGGTGTTGCTGAATCCCCGGTCGTTCGTTACGTGAGGGAGATCATCATATCTGGTTTCGCAACTAACTCGGTAAGGGTGCTCGCGGTGCTCCTCGCGTTCGCTCCAGGGTCTGGAAGTTCCACGAAGGGCAGGGGCGGCGACGGAGGCACGGGCGGGATTGCAGGAACCGGTGGAATGGCCGGGACCGGCGGTCCCTGCCAGGGCGATTGGGAGGCTCACCCGGGGCAATGAGCGCAGCGAGAGCCGGGGCCCCCCTGCCAATGTCGCTGCTGGAGCGGGCGCGCAAGGCTTGCGCCGACGTCAGAGGCCAATCCGCATGACCGGCCCGGATCTCTGAGCTAAGGTCTTTTGCGAGAAACGGAGGATGCGGGCATGAGTGACAAAGTCGAGAAAGTCCTCGCGAACTATGCCGGGGAAAACCCTGGCGTGATTGGAAACCTCAGGCGGATCCTGAATACCGGGCGACTTGCCGGAACGGGAAAGGTCGTGATCCTGCCGGTCGACCAGGGCTTCGAGCACGGCCCAGCACGCTCGTTCGCGCCGAACCCTCCGGGCTACGACCCGGCTTACCATCCCGCGCTCGCCGTCGAAGCTGGTTGCAACGCTTACGCTGCACCTCTCGGCTTCATCGAGTCGATCGCGTACCAATACGCTGGCCGGCTCCCGCTCATCTTGAAAGTGAACAACAGCGATTCACTCGGCGGGAACGAGGTGCCGTGCTCGGCGTTGACGTCCGCCGTGGACGATGCGCTTCGGCTCGGCTGCGCGGCGATCGGTTATACGATCTATCCTGGCAGCGGTCTGCGCAATCAGATGTATCAAGACCTTCGTGACCTCATCAACGATGCACGCGCAGTGGGTCTACCAACAGTCGTCTGGTCGTATCCGCGTGGGGAGCTGAGCAAGGACGGAGAGACCGCAATCGATGTCGTCGCGTACGCCGCGCAGATCGCATGTCAGCTCGGCGCGCACGTCGTCAAGGTGAAGCCTCCGACGGAACTGATCTTCCAGGACGCCGCCAAGAAGAGTTACGAGAAGATCCCGATTGGAACGCTCGCCGAACGCGTCCGACACGTCGTGCAGGCGGCCTTCAACGGCAGGCGCATCGTCATCTTTTCGGGCGGCGCCGCAAAGGGTACCGACGCGGTCCTCGAAGAGATTCGCGAAATCGCCAAGGGCGGCGGCTTCGGCTCGATCGTGGGCCGGAATGCGTTCCAGCGTTCCAAGA
>JBAVOF010000057.1:0-6339 GCA_049691835.1 Polyangiales bacterium | reverse complement strand
AGTCGATGGTCACTGGCGAGCCGATGCCTGCTGAAAAGCATCAGGGCGATCAGGTCATCGGAGCGACGATAAACGGCACCGGGATGTTGATCATGCGCGCCGAAAAGGTGGGGTCGGAGACGCTTCTATCTCGGATCGTCTCGATGGTAGCCGAAGCACAGCGGAGCCGTGCCCCGATCCAGAAACTGGCGGACCTTGCCTCCGGGTACTTCGTGCCGATCGTCATCGGCGTCGCTATGGTGACATTCGTCGTTTGGGGACTGATCGGACCCGAGCCTCGCATGGCGCATGCACTCATCAATGCGGTGGCCGTGCTCATCATTGCATGCCCCTGCGCCCTTGGGCTTGCGACGCCAATGTCGATCATGGTGGCGATGGGCAAGGGAGCGAGCGTCGGCGTGCTCTTCAAAGACGCTGAAGCGATCGAGGTGATGCGCAAGGTCGACACGCTCGTGGTCGACAAGACGGGGACGCTCACGGCGGGCCGACCGGAGCTGGTGACCGTGGAAACGAGCTCCGACTTCGACGCCACGGAGCTCCTCAGGGTTGCCGCCAGTCTCGAGCGCGGGAGCGAACACCCGCTGGCCGAGGCGATCGTGTCGGGCGCCCTTCAACGAGGTGTTTCCATCCCGCAGGCCGAGTCGTTCGAGTCAAAAACGGGGCAGGGTGTTGTCGGGCACGTCGAGGGTCACGCTGTCGGGCTCGGAAATCGCAGGTTGCTCGACGGATTCGATGCACCGCCGGGAGCGCTCATCGATCGCGCGGACGAGCTACGCGCGGAAGGGCAAACCGTCATGTTCGTCGTAGTCGATGGAGCGGTCGTTGGAATTATCGGGGTGGCGGACCCAATCAAAGACAGCACTCTAGATGCCATCGCTGCTCTACATGAAGAAGGCCTGCGCATCGTAATGCTGACTGGCGACAACCGTAGGACCGCCGAAGCAGTCGCGGCGAAGTTGTCGATCGACGAGGTCATCGCCGAGGTGCTGCCGGACGAGAAAGCACAGGTCATCAAACGTTTGCAAGAAGGCGGAACCGTGGTGGCCATGGCGGGAGACGGGATCAACGACGCACCCGCCCTGGCGCAGGCCCATGTCGGCATCGCGATGGGCACGGGCACCGACGTGGCGATTGAGAGCGCGGGTGTGACCCTCGTCAAAGGTGACCTGAGGGGGGTCGTGCGCGCCCGCAAGCTGAGTCGCGCGACCATGGCCAACATCAAGCAGAACCTGTTCTTTGCCTTCGTCTACAACGCAACAGGAGTTCCAATCGCTGCGGGCGTGGCCTATCCGGTGTTCGGCTTGCTTCTGAGCCCGATGATCGCGGCTGCGGCCATGAGCTTCAGCTCCGTATCGGTGATCGCGAACTCCCTGCGACTGCGGCGATCGAAGATCTGAGTGGTCGAGCCTTCCATCGAGTGGCCAGTCGAGACACAGAATTGCCAAACCCGGTCACGGGGCAGTTGAAGGCTCCGCGGTTTTTTGGGGCTCGGACGCCGGGGTTGAGGTTGGCACGGTTGTTGCGGCGGATTCGTTCAATGGAGGTGAAGCACGCTGAAAAGGCGGAGCAACGCACTGAAGCTGACAAGTATGACAAGTTGGTGGCAGAGCAG
Organism: Polyangiales bacterium; assembly: GCA_049691835.1. Lineage (GTDB taxonomy): Bacteria > Myxococcota_A > Polyangia > Polyangiales > Houyiibacteriaceae > SG8-38. The sequence goes on along the minus strand of JBAVOF010000057.1, from coordinate 4,727 downwards.
GGCTGAGCCGCTCGGCCTGCCGACGAGCGGTCAGAGGGAAGGGACGTCGAGGAGTCGAACATGCATCTAAGACAGTCGCATCACTGGGAGCACCATCATACCTTCGGAACGGACGAACCGATGGAGGGCGAGCGCCGAACCAGATGGGTGGTCGCGCTCACTCTGACGATGATGGTCGTGGAGATTGTCGCAGGGATGGTCTTCGGCTCGATGGCTCTGCTCGCCGACGGTTGGCACATGGGGACCCACGCCGCCGCGCTCGGCGTAGCGGTGTTTGCCTATGCGTTTGCACGGAAGCACTCGGCGGATCCGCGGTATAGCTTTGGCACAGGCAAAGTGGGAGCCCTCGGTGGCTTCGCGAGCGCGGTCGGCCTCGCTGTCGTTGCGCTGGTGATTCTAGTTGAGAGCGTGTCCCGTTTGCAGGCTCCCGTCATCATTCGATTCGACGAAGCGATCGGCGTGGCTGTCATCGGGCTGGTCGTCAATCTGGCGAGCGCACTCCTCCTTCGTGAGGACCACCATCATACGGGGGAGCACGCGCACCACCACCACGATCACAATCTACGCGGTGCGTACCTTCACGTCTTGGCCGACGCCTTGACCTCGATCCTGGCCATCGTTGCGCTCGTCGCCGGGAGGCAATTCGGATGGACATGGATGGACCCAATGATGGGAATCGTTGGCTCCGTAGTCATTGCTCGATGGTCGTATGGCCTGCTGGGTGAGACGAGTCGAGTTCTTCTAGACGCGGAGGTCGCACCCGAGCGACAAGGGCAGATCAGACGAGCCATCGAGTCCGAGGCTGACAACCGTGTGGTCGACCTTCACCTGTGGCGCGTCGGTCCGAAGCACCTGGCAGCGGTGGTTTCCGTCGTTTGCCACGAGCCACAGGAGCCGGAGCACTACAAGACACTTCTCGCCGGATTCCAGGATCTCGCTCACATCACGATCGAGGTGCATAGGTGCCTTGTGGAGAGTTGCACCATCGAATCTCCTGCGGCGTGAAGCGCTCGGGGGTGTGGTTGCCAGCGAGTCGAACGAATCGACTCGTCTCTTGGAATTTCTACGATGGTCGCGCAGAAGGCCGTCGCGCCGAACGGTTCCGTGCCCCCTCCGCCCAGCGCTGTTCGTCGGGGGAGCGGTGCATCCAAAGCGTAACGCAGTTGCGCGCCTGTTAGGTTCGCCTGAGCAGTGAATCGGAGAGCGCCGTCACCGGCCGGTCACCCCGACACTGTTCACCCTTCTCGTCTTGCCGGCTGCATACGCCTGGTTTGTCGAGAAAGAGCCGGATCCTGCCGCGTGGGACCGCTTGCGCGGAGTCTTGCTACCAGTGAATCCCTTGCATGATGTGGGCGAACGCCACGGCCTCGGGTCCGGGGGGCACGTGCTTATCGTCATGGCCCTTGCGTGGCGAATCGGGAAAGAGCCGAAAGCCGGTGTTCAGGACGCGATCGATGAGCTTCGGCGCGATCGCGTAGCTGACTTCTCCGAATATGCCGAGCCTGGTGGCCACGCGTTTCTTCCGGTTGACGATCCCGTCGACGATCATGTCGACGGCTTCCTCGGGTGAGCGCGTCGGAACAGCTTCGTAAATCCTGGTGGGGGCGATCATGGGTGTGCGTACCAGAGGCATGTAGACGGTGGTGATGCAGATGCCATCGGCAACGACCTCGCTCGCGATCGAGCGGCTGAACGCATCGAGTGCAGCCTTGCTCGCGACGTATGCGCTGAATCTCGGCGCGTTGGTCTGCACGCCGATGCTGGAGATGTTTACGATCTGCCCGCCCTTGCGCTGACGCATGGTGGGCAAGAGCCCCAAGATCAGCTTGAGCGAGCCAAAGTAGTTGAGGGCCATCGTGCGTTCGAAGTCGTGGTATCGGTCATACGAGTGCGAAACCCCTCGACGGATCGAGCGCCCGGCGTTGTTCACGAGCAGGTCGACGTGCCCACGCTGATCGAGCACCTCGCGCACGAGTCTGTCGGCATCCGCCGGATCCGCCAGATCGCAGGTATGAATCAGCGCTTCGCCTCCGCGTAGTTCGATCGCCTGCTGCACTTTCTCGAGCTTCTCTCTGGAGCGCGCCACCAGCAGGACTTTGGCGCCCGCTTCGGCCAAGCGGATTGCCAAGGCCTCGCCGATGCCGCTCGAGGCGCCGGTGACCAACGCGATCTTCCCGCCAATCTGACCGTGCAGGGTCCTGTCCTGGAAGAGGTCGGGATCCATCTGTCGCTCCCAGTAGTCCCAGATCTTCCAAGCGTACTGCTCAAACGGCGGGCACCGAATGTCCGTCTTGGCCAGCGCTCTGGCCGTCTCTCGCGTGTCGAACGAGGATCGCCAGTTCACGTACGGAAGGACGGACTCGGGAATGCCGATATCTGCAAGCACTTCACGGCGCGCCGTCTTCACTGCAGGCATGGCACCGAGGAGTCCCACGAGGCCGCGCGGCACGAGCTTCAGGACGCGCGGATCGATCCGGGCGTCGAAGCGGGGCGCGTGCGCCGCTTCGCAGATCAAATTGAACGCGTCGCCAAAGCTCTTTGGCTTCGGATCGGTGAGATGGAAGGTGTTGCTGGTGACTTCATCATTGTGGGCGATGGCATCGATCGCGCGTGCAACATAGTCGACCGGTACGACGTGGAGCTCGGACCCTTCAAAACCGACGAGTGGGAACCAACTCGGAAGCGCTCGACGCATCCGTTGGATCAGCTTGAATGCATAGTAGATCCCATCGATCTTGTCCGCCTCGCCAGTCACTGAGGACCCCACGACGGCGCCAGGTCGGTAGATCTTGTAGCGCGTCTGGCATTCCTCACGTACCAGTTTCTCGGCCAAGAACTTCGTCTTGAAGTAGGGATTCTTGTGCTTCTGACCCTCGTCGAACATGTCCTCTCGGAAGAAGCCTATGTAGTCGCCTGCGACTGCGGTAGAGCTCGTATAGTGCAGCGTCGCGTCGAGCGCTTCGGCGAGCCGGCACGCGTTGCGCGTTCCGTCCACGTTGGCTCTCTGGCTCTCTTCCATCCCCGCCGTCATGTCGTAGAGCGCCGCGAGATGGAACATGTGCTGCACCTTGTTGCGCAGTTCCTCGATTTTGTCGGCGGGTAGGCCGCAAAGCGGGTCGCTGATGTTCCCAGAGAGCAAGACAAACTGGGAACGGGCCGAAGGCCAGCGCCGGTCGACGAGGTCCCAGAAATCCGCTTCCGACCTGGGCAGGACCAAGCAATAGATTGTTTGCCCGCGCCGCACGAGTGCGTCGAGCAAATGCTTTCCGATGAAGCCGCTGGCTCCTGTCACGAGATACATCGCGCCTCCTGGGGTAAGACGATGAACGATATCCGCGATGGGTCCATCACCGCAAGACGCGAAGATCGAACATGTTGATCAGGTCCATCGTGAGGAAATTCGCGCCGTTTTCTTCGTCCAATTCGTAGCGTCCGTCCACCCCGTCGCTGATGGGCGCGAGGTAGAAGAACATGCCTCGTAGCGAGATTCGCAGCTCGAGCTCGGAATCCTCGGCGATGTCGCGAGGTCCCTCCGGGAAATAGGTCTCGCCGCTGATGGTTAGCCTGCTGGTGACGCGTACCGCCGCTTGCGTCACTGTCGATTGGACGTCGACGTCCAAAGTCTCGCCGCCCTCTCCCGAGGGAGCTAGCTCGATTCGCAGACCGGTGTACTCGCCCGGAGGGATGTCCATGTGGAGGAACAGATCCTGCTCCACGACCGCCAGGTCGAGTGTAACCGGGCCGAGCAGCTGGGGTTCTCCCCCGACGCCTTTGAGCCAGATCGATTCAATGGCTAGCGTTCCTCTGGTCAGCGCCAGCTCACCGTTCTCCGAAACGATACTGTCCTGGGACTCGACGACTGTAGCAAGCTCACTCGGAGGTGCCGTCGTGTTGCCGCACCCGATCCAAAGCAACATGGAGGCCAAAAGAGCTGCTTTCATCATCGTCCGCAAGAGACCTCGCCTCCACTCGACTATGGGGGTAAGCGATCATCCGATGTACCCGGAACTTCGACGATACATCGAGCGAGCCCTCCTGCATATCTCTGATATTCCAAGGGAGCGGAAGCGGCTGCTCGACGAGGTGGCCGCGTTCGTGTCGTCCAAGCTTGGAGCAGGAAAGCCCGCGGAGCTCACCTTCGTTTGCACGCACAATTCGCGGCGGAGCCAGATGGCCCAGCTTTGGGCAGCGGCTGCGGCGGCTCACTTCGCAATCGAGCCCGTGCGCACATACTCGGGTGGCACCGAAGTGACGGCGTTCAACCCGCGGGCGGTCGCTGCGTTACGTCGCGCGGGATTCGTCATCGAGAACGGTCATGGCGTCAATCCTCGGTACCGAGTGACCTACACCGACGGCGGATCCGTCGCAGAGTGCTTCTCGAAGACTTACGACGACGAATCCAATCCCAGTGAAGGGTTCGCAGCGATCATGACTTGCTCCGAAGCGGACGAGGCCTGTCCTGTGGTGCTTGGTGCAGCCCTGCGGGTGCCTCTTCAGTACGACGATCCCAAGGCGGTCGACGGGACAGCGGAGGAAGCAGCCGCGTACGATGCGCGCTCCCAGCAAATCGCGAGCGAGATGCTGTATCTCTTCTCGACGTTGGCCTAGCGCACCACGACCGGGCTCGGCGCCGGTGGAGCGCCGAGGGCCTCCCGGTTGGACTTCGGTTGCCGACCATCGGTCTCGCGGATGCCAAACTCTGCAGCCAACTCTGCGACGATGAGGAC
>JBAVOF010000056.1:0-5592 GCA_049691835.1 Polyangiales bacterium | reverse complement strand
GCCGCGTTCGGCAAGCATCCTAACGTTCGCCTGCGTTGCCGGGTGAGACCACATGCGTCGATGCATGGCGGGCGCAACAAAGATCGCGCCACGGGCACAAGCCAGGGTTGCCAGCACGGCATCGTTGGCTTGTCCGCTCGCAGCTCGTGACAACAGATTCATCGTGGCCGGCGCGATGATGACGGCATCCGCCCACTCGCCGAGCTCCACGTGCACCTCGCCGGCGTAGTCCTCGGCCCAAAGGTCGGTAACCGTGGGCTTGCCGGTCAGTCCCGCAAACGTGATCGGCCCCACGAAGCGGGTCGCCGCTTCGGTCATGACGACCCGAACTTCGGCGCCTCGGCGTATGAGCTCACGCACGAGCTCTACCGCCTTGAATGCGGCGATTCCGCCGCCCAAGCCGACGACGACGTGCTTTGCCTGAAGGGACATGCTCGGCGCAGTCTAGCAGGGGCGGGCCCATTTGCGACGTGCGTTCTGTAGCGTTCCGAACTGAACGGAAAGCGGGTATCAGCAGCGCGAATGCTCAGCGAATCGGAACACCCGGAGCTGGGAACTGGTCGCAGAGCTCCTTGATCTCGGAGGCCACGCGCGAGATGAGTGCCTCGTTCTCGATGTCGTCCACGACGTCGGCCATCCAGTTGCCCAAGCGCTTCATTTCGTCGGAACCCATGCCCCTGCTCGTGATCGCCGGTGTTCCCAGGCGCACACCGCTCGGGTCGAACGGCTTGCGCTTGTCGAACGGGACCGAGTTGTAGTTCGCGACCATGCCCGCGCGATCGAGCGCCTGTGCTGCCACCTTGCCCGGAACGTCCTTCCCGGTGAGGTCGATCAAAATGAGATGATTGTCACTGCCTCCAGTGACCAAGTCGAACCCGCGTGAAAGTAGCGTGTCGGCGAGCACCCGCGAGTTGTCGACGATCGCGTGGGCATACGCTTTGAACGCGTCAGTCATGGCGAGCTTGGCCGCGATGGCGATGCCTGCGGTGGTTCCGTTGTGGGGTCCGCCCTGAAGCCCCGGGAAAACCGCCCGATCGATCGCGTTCTTGTGCACGCCGTTGCACATGATCATCCCGCCGCGCGGTCCGCGGAAGGTCTTGTGCGTGGTGCTGCTGATGACCTCGGCTTGGCCGACCGGGGAGGGATGGGCGCCACCGGCGACGAGGCCGGAGATGTGCGCGATGTCCGCGACGAGGATCGCACCGACCTCTTGCGCGATCTCCGCGAACTTCGCGAAGTCGATCACCCGCGGGTACGCGGTCGCTCCGCAGAAGAGCAGCTTGGGCTTGTGCTCGCGAGCCAGCGACGCAACCTCGTCGAAGTCGATGAGATGATCCTTGCGTCGAACACCGTACTGAATCGCGTTGAAGTATTTGCCTGAGATCGAGACCTTCCATCCGTGAGTCAGATGACCTCCGCTCGGCAGGCCCATGCCCATCACGGTGTCGCCAGCGTCACAGAACGCGAAGTACACGGCCAGGTTGGCGGGCGAGCCCGAGTAGGGCTGCACGTTGACGTGGTCCACCCCGAAGAGGCTCTTCAGGCGCTCGATAGCCAGACGTTCGACCTTGTCGATGTTCTGCTGGCCCTCATAGTATCGCTTGCCGGCGTAGCCCTCCGAGTACTTGTTGTTCAGGACGCTCCCGCACGCTTCCATGACAGCACGGCTGGCATAGTTTTCGCTCGGGATCAGGCGCAGCTTCTCGTGTTGACGTCGTTCCTCGTCGGCGATGCACTGTGCGATTTCCGGGTCGGCTTCGATGAGGGGTAGATCGGCCATTTTCTCTCCAGGGCGGGGCCTTAGCACGTTTGCGATATCGGTGTTATTCGGAATCCCGTGAGTGAATATTTTCCGAGCTCCGACGAGTTCGAGCGTCTCAGCCGGGGCGCGACGGTGGTTCCAATCTACCGCGACGTCATCGCCGATCGCCTTACCCCCGTGCTCGCGTACGCGACCCTCGGCGAGGATCCCGGCAGCTTCCTTCTAGAGAGCGTGGTCGGCGGCGAGAAGTGGGCTCGATATAGCTTCGTTGGCCTCGGGCCAGAGGTGATCGTCCGTGGTGTTGCCGATCGATTCGAGAGAATCGTCGAGGGTAAGGTCGAACGAGAGCTCGGCGTCGACCCCTGGTTGCGTCTACGCGAAACGCTGGCCGAGTGGAAACCGCCCGAGGTCGATTGGCTGCCGCGCTTCTGGGGGGGCGCCGTCGGTTACGTCAGCTACGACGCGGTGCGCACGTTCGAGCCGACCGTGGGCGAAGCCCTAGGGCGTGACGACGACTGGGAGTTCTGTTTTGCTGTCGGCAGCACGGTCCTGATTTTCGACAACGTGCGAGGTACGTTGCGGGTCGTCGTTCCGGTCCGCGTGGGTGGTGACGCGGCGAGCTCCTACGCACGGGCCACGCAGCGGATTGAGAAGACGCTCGCCTCGCTCGATCACCCGAAGCTCCCGCGCAGGCTGCACCCCCCGGTGCCCGATGCCGAGCTCGAGCTCCCACAGTCCTCGTTCGACCGCCCGGGTTTCTGCGCCGCGGTGGAGCGGGCCAAGGAATACATCCGCGCCGGTGACATTTTTCAAGTCGTCCTGTCCCAGCGTTTTCGAGTTCCTCTGGCTGGCACCGACGTGTTCGACGTGTATCGCGCCATGCGCATCATCAACCCGAGTCCATACATGTATTTCCTGCGCTTGCCCGACCGGATCGTCGCCGGAGCGAGCCCCGAGACCTTGGTGCGCCTGGAAGATGGCCACGCCTACGTCCGGCCGCTCGCAGGCACCCGCCATCGGGGCCGGACGGAAGAGGAAGATCTGGCCATCCAGGCAGAATTGCTCGCCGATCCCAAAGAGCGCGCCGAGCACGTCATGCTGGTGGATCTCGGACGGAACGACGTGGGTCGCATCAGCCGGCCCGGCAGCGTGATCGTCACGGACCGGATGATCGTTGAACGCTATTCGCATGTAATGCACATCGTCTCGAACGTGATCGGCGAGCTAGCGCCCGGTCGGGACGCCTTGGACGTGCTCCGCGCCACGTTCCCGGCCGGCACCTTGAGCGGCGCGCCCAAGGTCCGGGCGATGCAGATCATCGAAGAGCTCGAGCCGGAGCGCCGCGGCGTCTACGGCGGCGCGGTCGGCTACATTGGTTTCGACGGCAACATGGACGTCGCGATTGCAATCCGCACCATCGTCGCGCGCGGCAGCGAGATGTGGCTCCAGGCCGGCGCCGGCATCGTCGAAGCCAGCGATCCGGACAGGGAGTACGAAGAGACGGTCAATAAGGCGCGAGCAGGGCTCGTCGCGGTGAAGGCCGGGCAGCAGTCCTGAATTGGGCGGATTGATACCGGTGCGCTCACGGGCATTTGTGTTGCATCTCACAATCCACCTGGGGCCCGTGGTTCTCATCACGTGGATGACAGCGGCGCATTCATTCACGTAAACTCGCGAGGCACCCGGGCAACACACATCAGCCCCGAGGGAGTTCCCAATGAGACTTACAGCATTCGCACTGACAATGTTCGCAACCTCCATCTTGACTCTGCAGAGCTGCAGCAACGACACCAGCGGTGGGAACACGGAGCTCGCAGCGGTTCTGGACGCCGCCGCCGACAGCGAGGGCATGGCGCCCGGCGAGTGCCGCGATGCATGCGCCACCAACGCGCTCACGGTTTTCGACGAGTGCACGGCGCAGAGCGAGGATCGCGAGGCGTGCTTTGGTGAGGCGATCCACAACTTCTTCGAGTGCGCTAGAGAGTGCAAGCCGCTGACGTGTGAGGGTCGCTGCGAGAACGGCGCCAAGGAGATGTACGACGGCTGTGTCGCGGACGGTGGTGAGGCGGACGCATGTGCAATGGCCGCTCGAGGAGCCTTGGCCGATTGCATAGCCGAGAACTGCGAGCCTCCTGCCTGCGGGGATCGCTGCGCGGCATTTGCCGAGCGCGTGCACGACGCGTGCATCGACAGAATCGACTCCGAAGAGCGCTGCGCAGCGATTGCGGCGCACGTTCTCGAGCACTGTACCGACCGGTGCGAGGGGCGCCCTTGCGATTGCGACGATCACTGCAACTGCGACGGTGATGACAGCGATACCGACGGTCAGTGCGCCTGCGACGATGACGACAGCGATTCGGACAGCGACAGCGATAGCGACAAAGACAAGACCTGCGACGGGTCAAACTCGGACTCGCAGAAGCGCGGAGACCACTGCAAGTGACCCTTTGACACCTGGTTCGTGCCGGAGACACTTGGCCTCAGCTCACCGTCAATCAGAATGCCGGCTATCGGCGCCAATCTAATCCTTTGTGGCTTCTTCGGCGCATTCGCCTGGCTCGAGGCGAGCCATCCGGACCTGTACTACCGTAGCGTTCAGGAGGATCAGGCTCTCGAATGGGCTTCGTTCTGGAGTTTCCTGATCGCCGGGGTACTTTTCGTGCTCGCAGCGCGCAATCAGCGTCGTAAGACCGGCGCCCTCCCTTGGTTCCTCGCTGCGCTCGTTCTCTTTTGCTTTTTCGTGGCGATGGAAGAGGTGTCCTGGGGTCAGCGAATCTTCGGTCAGCTCCCGCCCGAGTACTTCTTATCGGAGAACTACCAACAAGAGCTCAACGTTCACAACCTCGCGAGCACCAAATTTCGCCTATTTGCATTCAGGGCCGTCATCCTGGGCTACGGCGTCTTGCTGCCTGTCCTCGGGTCGGTTCCGTTCGTCGGCCGCTTGCTCGATCGAAGCGCCGTCGTGCCCCCGCCCGTCGCGCTGATTCCGTCCATGCTCGCGATGTTCGTGATTCATGTCTGGTATCCCTGGAAGTTTACCGGCGAGGTCGTCGAGACCGCGCTGGGGCTTGGGTTCCTCTTTGCCGCCGCGATGAACGCAGCACAGTACTCAAACGGACGCGCCCAGGGTTCATTCCGACGGGAGACGAGCTTGGTGATTCTCGTAGCGGCGTTGGCCTTCGCGACCGCGTGGTGGTCTCAGAACCGGTTCAGCCAGGATCCTGCGAATCTCCAGCTGGCGAACGCCGAGATCAACGCGCTGCGGAGCGACCTCATCGCTGCCGCGTTGGACAGCCGGGGCGAGACGATTACCAACTGCGGATTGCACAAGCGCATGTACACGTTCGTCTTTGGGAACGCACGCGCGCTGCCACTGAAAGAGGGGGCGTTCAAAGCATTGGTGGAGCGCGGTCTCCCCGATGCCCGCGCCGAGTTCTTTCTGGACCCATGGGGCTCACCCTATTGGATTCGCGATCGTTGCGACCGGAGTGAGGGGCGACGCGTGGTCTTCGTATACTCATTTGGCCCCAACCGGCGAAGAGACTCGAACCGCTGGGAAATTTTGGGTGACGACGTCGGACGGTTCGTGCTCGTCAAACCTTGAGCCCGTGATTGGAGCATTCCAAGTCGTCCGCGTGGCGAGGCCCGAGCGTGTGCCGCTCGACTCGGCCAGCGACAGGTCCAGCCCCCAAGACGCAAAAACCCGGGAGAGCATTTTCTCCCGGGTTTCTCAGCGCGGCGGACGGGACTCGAACCCGCGGCCTCCGGCGTGACAGGCCCTAATTATGACATTTTCGGGACACGCCTTTTCATTGTGAAACCCGGTATAG
>JBAVOF010000055.1:0-4516 GCA_049691835.1 Polyangiales bacterium | reverse complement strand
TTGCTCACCTCCTCCGAAAAGAAGATCGAATCCGGCAAGACGATGGCATGGTAGCCGAGCTTCTCTGCCTCCTGAGCGACAGGGATGTAGTGCTCTGGAGGCGCCATGGCGATGGACGCGCTGAATTTCATGCGCCCGAGCGTAGCACGGCGCGGCCCTAGGCTCGATCACGTGGAATGCGCGCGCCGATGACCCGGGTGACGTTCAGCCAGGCGAGCATTCTAGCGGACAAGAGTGGCTTGCCGGTGTTCATGAAGGCCACGCTGATGTCGCGATCGGGGTCCGCCCATCCGAGGACGTTGGTGAAGCCGAGGTGCCCGAACGCGTTGGCCGTGCGCGGGCCATAGAAGCCGAACCTGCGACCTCCGAGCATGAACCCCATCGACAGCGGAATCGGCATCATCAGAACCCGATCCACCTGTCCCGTGACCTGAGGCGCGACCGCCCGGGCAACGGTCCGCTGATCGAATATGCGGACGTCTTCGAAGGTGCCTCCGCAAAGGAGAAGCTCGAAGAAACGTGAGATCTCTTCCGGGGTGGCGATCACGTTGGCTGCGGGCACGACTGCCGTCCTGAAACGTGGGTCATTGCCGAGCTCTACCAGCTCGCGCATGGAGGCACCGAAGGCAACCTGCACGAGGTTCTTGTAGGGCCAGGTTGGAGTCGGCCCCGTGAAAGCATCGATGGCGACTTGGTCGAGCAGATCCGGAGTGACCCCATAGTTGAAGTGCTTCATCTTGAGTGGTTCGCGCACTCTGGCGGTCAAGAAGTCCCGAATCTCCTGACCCGTTACGCGCCTGACGATCTCACCCAGAATGAAACCGCTCGTCACGGCTTGATAGGCTTGGACGCTGCCGGGTCGATGAGTGGGTTCCAGCTCGCAAACGGCGCGCACGATCTCTTCGGGCTTCGACAAGAGATCCAGGTCGATCGCCTCCTCCGGCGTCGGTGGAATACCAGCTCGGTGCGTGAGGACGTCGCGAATCGTGATGTTGTGCTTTCGTCGCTTCGCAAACTCCGGAATGAACGTGGCGACCGGCTCGTCGACGTGAAGCTGATCCTCCTCCTGAAGCAGATGGATCAACATGGCAGTGACGCTCTTGGACCCGGAGAAGAAATTGTAGAGCGTCTCGGGCGTCGCCTTCACCAGGGGCGTGCCTTCGGGGTCCTGTGGGCTGTTTCCACGAGCGTGACCTATCGACCGATCGAGAATTACTTCGCCGCGGCGCCGAATACACAGGGCGATCGCGGGGTGAAGGCCAGCCTTGTAGAAGCTCACAACCGAGTCCCAAATCGCGTCGATATCATTCTTTGTCAGACCCACTCCACGGGGGTCCGTCTCGCGGTGGCTCTTGGTGGTCACCTCTTCTGGATCGAAGACGCGAATGGTGAGCGGAAGTAGATCTCTCAGCCGCGGTCGCCGCATCAAGCCCCTCGCTGGTAACCAAGGTTTGGTTGAAGCCAGCGCTCGGCCTCCGCTACGCTTATCGCTTTGCGGCGCGCGTAATCCTGAACCTGCTCGAGATCGATCGGACCGACGGCAAAATAGCGCGACTTCGGGTGTGCGAAATACATCCCGCTGACGCTTGCACCCGGGTGCATCGCGAAATGCTCCGTGAGAGAGATGCCCAGCTCTTCGGGACGGAGCAGCTTCCAGAGGGTTCGCTTCTCCGAGTGATCAGGGCACGCCGGATAGCCAAACGCGGGTCGAATCCCGCGATACTGCTCGGCGATCAACTCTTCTTTGCTCAAACCCTCCGCGGGCTCATAGCCCCATTCCCGTCGCGCGCGTTCGTGCATCAACTCCGCGAAAGCCTCCGCCAATCGGTCCGCAAGGGCCTTGGCCATGATGGAGTTGTAGTCGTCGTGGTCTCGTTCGAAGCGTCGGGAAAGCTCTTCGGCGCCTATCCCGGTGGTGACCGCGAACGCGCCTATGTGATCCTCAAAAGCACCTCCGACTGGTGCCACGAAATCCGCAAGACAGAAGTACGGCTGCTCATTGGGTTTCGATGCTTGTTGGCGCAGCATGTGAAATCGAAGCTGCTCTCGACTGCGGCCCTCATCGTCCCAGATCACGATGTCATCGCCCTCTCGATTCGCGGGCCAGAAGCCGTAGACCCCGCGCGGTGTGAGCAGTTTTTCGGAGATAATCCGGTCTAGCAACGCGCGGCCGTGATCATAGAGCTCACGGGCGGCAGGCCCATAGCGCTCGTGTTCGAGGATCTTCGGGAACTTCCCCTTGAGGTCCCACGCGGAGAAGAAGAACGTCCAATCGATGTAGTTTGCGATTTCGTCTAGGCTGACGTCATCCACGAGGTGACGGCCACAGAAGGCCGGCTTCGGAATGTCTTCACTTCGCCACTCGATCGCGAAGCTGTTCTCACGCGCGACCTCCAGAGAAATCAGGTCCCGCGCCTGCCGGTGCTCGAACAGCCTTCGGGACTTCTCCTGCTCGCTGCGGTTCTTCGCATCGAACTCCGGGCGACGTTCGGGGCTCAAGAGGTCGGAAACGACGTTAACTACACGCGAGGCGTCCAGAACATGCACGGTAGTGCCATCGTAAGCGGGCGCCACCTTGACAGCAGTGTGAGCACGACTCGTGGTCGCACCCCCTACCATCAGCGGAAGACTCATGCCGCGGCGCCGCATCTCGGATGCCACGTAAACCATCTCGTCCAGCGAAGGCGTGATTAGCCCGCTGAGACCGATGATGTCGCAGCCCTCGGCGATGGCGGTGTCGAGAATCCTCTCCGCCGGCACCATGACACCCAGGTCTACGACTCCATAGTTGTTGCAACCAAGAACGACGCCAACGATGTTTTTTCCGATGTCATGAACGTCGCCCTTGACCGTCGCGAGAAGCACCTTCGCCTGAACGGAGCGTTCGGTCTTCTCGTCTTCCATGAACGGCTCGAGGTGTGCGACCGCAGTCTTCATGACGCGAGCGCTCTTCACTACCTGCGGCAGGAACATTTTCCCAGCTCCGAACAGGTCTCCCACGACGGCCATCCCGTCCATGAGTGGGCCTTCGATGACATCGAGCGGACGAGGATACTTCAACCGTGCTTCCTCGGTGTCTTTGATGACGAACTCGACCACGCCGTTAACCAAAGCGTGACAGAGCCGCTGCTCGACGGATGCATCGCGCCACGAGAGATCGTGCGTTTGCGTCTTGCCCTTGCCCTTCACTGTCTCCGCCAGCGTGACCAGGCGCTCGGTTGCATCTGGGCGACGGTTGAAGATCACGTCTTCGACGTGCTCGAGGAGGTCTTTCGGGATTTGTTCGTAGACCTCGAGCTGTCCGGCGTTGACGATGCCCATGTCCATGCCAGCCGCGATCGCGTGGTAGAGGAACGCCGAGTGCATCGCTTCGCGCACTCGGTCGTTTCCTCGGAACGAGAAGCTCAAGTTGCTGACTCCCCCGCTGACCAGCGCGCCGGGGCAACGCTCCTTGATCTGCCTAGTCGCTTCGATGTAGTTGATCGCGTATTCGTTGTGCTCCTCGATTCCGGTCGCGACAGCGAAAATGTTGGGGTCAAACACGATGTCCGTAGGCGCAAAGCCTGCCTGCTCGACTAGAATCCGATACGCGCGAACGCAGATCTCGACTTTTCGCTCGACGGTATCGGCCTGTCCTTCTTCGTCGAACGCCATGACGACAGCGCCGGCGCCGTAGCGACGCACGTGCCGAGCTCTGTCCAGGAACTCCGCTTCACCCTCTTTCAAGCTGATGGAGTTGACGATCGCTTTGCCTTGTACGCACTTCAGACCAGCCTGAAGAACGCTCCACTTGGAGCTATCGATCATGATCGGAACACGTGAAATCTCGGGTTCCGCCCCGATGAGCTTCAGGAACGTCGTCATGGCTTGCTCCGAGTCGAGCATGCCTTCGTCCATGTTGATGTCGATGATGTTGGCGCCGCTTCGCACTTGTTGGAGGGCTACCGATACTGCCTCGGGGTAATTGCCACTCGTCACGAGCTTTCGGAACTTGGTCGAACCGGTCACGTTGGTCCGCTCGCCGACCATGATGAAATTGGTCTCCGGACGAATCACCAAGGGCTCGAGCCCGCTGAAGCGCGGGTAGCGCACCTGGCGCTCGGGCTTGGCGCGGGGGCGTAGGTCACGCACCGCGTCCACGATCGCCCGGATGTGGTCGGGGGTCGTGCCACAGCATCCGCCAATCGCGTTGACCATCCCTTCAGCGGCGAACTCCCGAAGCAGTGCAGCCATCTCCTCGGGGGTTTGATCGTAACCGCCGAAGGCGTTGGGCAGACCGGCATTGGGATAGCAATGCACGTAGCAGTCGGCGATCCCAGCCAGCTCCTTCAGAAACGGCCGCATCTCCGCGGCACCCAGTGAGCAGTTGATGCCTACAGCCAGGGGCCGGGCATGCTCGATCGAAATGTAGAACGCCTCCACGGTTTGGCCGGACAGCGTGCGACCACTCTTGTCGACGATGGTCACCGAGATCACGATCGGGAGTCGTGCGTCTTTTTCGGCAAAGACGTCATCG
>JBAVOF010000054.1:0-9739 GCA_049691835.1 Polyangiales bacterium | reverse complement strand
CGACTTCACCACGCGCAAGGGATACCGGGTGCGCTTCACGGCGGGAACTGCGCGCGAAGCGCCGACTGTGTTTCAACAGCTCGACCAGCTGGGGCTTCGATGTGCCTGCTTGAGCTTTCCAGCGACCTGGCCTCCGGAGAAGCTGGAGCACGGGATCTTTGCGAGCGGCTGGGACGCACCGGTCGCGTTCGCAACGGATCGATCATTCATGTGGCCGCCGTCGCTTTACGACGAGACGGTGAAACGTTTTGGCGCCCCGACGTTCGACGATGTCGACGAGTTTCATGCGGACACACCCGGCTGGATCGATCGACTTCCGGGCGCGCTGCAAAACCGGATCGATCGCAAGACCCAATGGGCACGCTGGTTGCTGGGACGTCAAGACTGGGATGCCTTTGCGGTCTACTTTGGCGAAAGCGACACGGCCTCGCACTATCTCTGGGCTCACCACGACCCCGCATCGCCGCGACGCCCCACGAACGTATCGGCAGCGTTGCGATCCGGGCTCCAGCGCGTCTATGAAACGCTCGACCAGAGCGTTGGCTCGCTCACGGCAGCGGCCGGCGGCGAAGAGACCGAGGTGACCGTACTCAGCGACCACGGATCGGGGGGTTCCTCCGACAAGGTGTTGTATCTGAATCGCCTCCTGGCGGCGCACGGCCTGCTTCGGTTTGGCCGGCGGCGCGGGCGAAGCGGAGCGAGGATCAAAGAGATCGCGCTGCGACACTTGCCACCCCGCCTCCGCGAGCAGCTGTTTCACGTGGGCAATGCGTGGCTCCCGAGTCGCCTAGAGTCGAACGTGCGATTTGGGCCGATCGACATGCGAAACACCGTCGCGTTCAGCGACGAGCTCAACTATTTCCCGGGGATCCACCTCAACATGGCAGGGCGAGAGCCACGGGGGATCGTTCAGCCGGAAGACAAATCGGAGACGTGCCTCCGAGTGCGTGCGGCTTTGCTCGACACGCGTGACCCTTGGAGCGGCAAGCCAGTCGTGCGCGACCTGATCCCTCGCGAGGAGCTCTTCGAGGGTCCGTACTTGGATCGCGCGCCAGACCTTCTCGTGGATCTCCACCTAGACGAGGGCTACTCCTACAATCTCATGCCAAGCGGCCAGGCCACGGGAACGGCGCAGGGCGTCGGTTCTTCGTGGCGCAAGCTCGGCGAGCACGAAAAGGTCGGGAAAAAGGGGCGGAGCCTTCCGGGCAGCCACCGTTCGCACGGTTTCGCCGTGCTTGCCGGACCCAAGGTGCGAGCGGTTGGTCGCATCGACGCTCAGATCGCGGACCTGAGCGCAACACTTCTGTGCCGGCTCGGCCTCTGCGTGCCTCCCAGTTTCAGAGGGCGTGTCCTTTGGGGAGCGCTGCGCGACGACCTCCACTCCTCGGCGCGGTCTTTTCCGGAGCCCGGCGCGGTCATCCGCAGCACCGCGCAGAACGAGAGCATCGTCGAGTCACGGCTCCGGGCACTCGGTTACATCGAATGATTCTCCACGTCGCGTGCCTTCCTTTTCCGAGCCATCAGGGCACCCAGGCGGCGCTGGACGCCATGCTGCAGGCGTCTGTTGGCGCCGGCCAGCCCACCCATTTGCTGGCCTACGCGTCGGGCGCCTACCGAATCGATGCCCCGTACGAGGTTCACCGCATCCCGGATTTTCCGAAGGTTCGCTCCCTTCGGTCTGGGCCTTCCTGGGGCAAAATCGCGCTCGACGCGCGATGCGTCTTCGAGACTAGGCGACTGGTACGCCGCCTTCGCCCGGCCGCGATCGTCGCGCACCACGTCGAAGCTGCCGTCGCCGTGCTCGCTGCGGGCGTTACCCCCGCGTTCTATGTCGCGCACACCTGCTTGCGCCATGAGTTGCCGGCGTACTTCCCTTCGCTACCCGCACACCTGGTTGGAGAAGCCGCGAACCGCGTCGAGCGGACCGTTTGTGCCCGAGTTGCCGGCGTTGCGGCCGTGGCGCCATCCCTCTGTCGGCTCCTCGGAGGGCACGCGAGGTACCTCCCGGTCCCCTGGGCGATCTCGACGCCCCCAGATCGGTGCACGCGGGAAGCGGCCCGTTGCGCACTGGGGCTTTCGCGTAGCGCCCAGATTTGTCTCTATGCCGGCAACCTCGACCCGTATCAGGGATGGGAGCATCTGATCGAGGCCCTGCTCCCTCTGCGACGAACGCACCCGAAGGCCCGCTTGCTGATCGCAACCGAGTCCGACCCGAGCCCGGCCCGATCCCTTGCGACGCGCCTGGGAGTCGCCGGTTCCGTCGATTTCTGCCGCCTCGACGGAGAGCGCGCCCGCAAGCTGGCCCATGCCTCCGCCGACCTCGCCTGGGTACCGAGACGCACTGAGGGTGGCTTGCCGATCAAGATGCTGGATTCATTCGCCCGGGCGGTCCCCGTGGTCGCCATGCGTCGGGCCACCGCGGGACTGCCGATGCGGGACGCCTGCATCGCCGTCCGCAACGATGACGCCGAGGCTCTGGCCGCTGGGGTGAGGCAACTCCTCGACGACGGGAAGGCGGCAGCCGCTCTCCAAGAAGCCGCATGCCGCTACCTCGCGCTGCATCACCGCGATGAGGCGTTCGTCAACGCGCTTCGGGACCTCGTCGGTGACACTGGGCCTACGACGCCGGCCACACGTTACGAGCGGCATCCAGCAGTTGAGCGGGTACCCCGAGCGCTCTGAGCTCCCTCAGACCGCACCAGCGGTGCGCATCGTGCTCTTCCGAAAGGACGACCTCACCCTCCTCGTGCTCCGCGACGAACACGATCACCGTCATCGGCTCATCACGACGAAGCGCCGCATATGCTGTCACCGGCCTCGGCTGAACCGTTACGTGCAAGCCGGTTTCCTCGACCACCTCGCGGCGTGCCGCATCGACTGGATCTTCGCCCGCATGCACGCGACCCGATACGCCCTCCCAGAGGCCGGGGGAGGCTTCTTCGCTCCCAGCGCGACGCATCGAGAGCATTCGGTCACCGCGGAACACCAGAACCGTCACCGCGACCCACTGCCTTGCTTCATCACCCATCGCCGTCACGCGCTGTCAACATATGCGCCAACGCGCCTTTTATTGGATCCAAGTTGAACGCAGCAAGTACCATTTTCGTCCCAGCTCGCGATGGAAAGACAAGATGGTCGCCCCCTCGGACGAATCGTTCTCATACGCACTAAAACGCGCCAAATTCGGAGCGCAAGTACTCCTCCTAGGCGAAGACCTCGATGTGGAGACTCCGGCTCTGGCCGAGCTCACCGCGGCGGCCGCTGCGCTTGCGATCGGCGCGAAACGCAAAGCCCTCCTGCCATTGGCTACCGCGGCGATCGAGTATGCGCTGGTTCGGCGCGGAGATTCCGTGCTGATCAGCTGTTACGGAACCGCGAGCGCGCCGGTGGTCTACCAGCTCGATCGCGCGGTTCCGCTTCGACGATTGCTGGACAGCTGTGCACAGTCGATGCTGGAAATGGCGCGGCAAGAGCCGGATGCCACCGCCCGGCAGATCGCGCTCCGGGTCGCCGAGCGAGCGCTGGCAACGAAGATCGCGCCCGACCCTGAAGGTCTGGTCTCGCCGATGCCTCACCGCGGCGGAGAGCTCGACACGCCGAGCGAGCACGTGCCCCTTGCATTCGGGTACGAGGCCGCAATCTATCCCTCTTCGTCTTCCCCACAAGGTCGATCCGCCCAAGCGGACGTGCACGCTTTGCTGTTCGAGGGGCATCTGTGGGCCTTCGTTCGCGGGCGACGACTTTCGTTGGTGCACGGCCCGATCGTGCTTGCGGCGCACCGCATGGTCGTCGCGGTGCGAACCCTCATCGAGTCCTGGGACAGCAGCCGCCCGACGCACGTGCGATTGCGCGCAGGCGGATTTCAGATCGCGATGCGGAAGTCGTCTCACCAGCTGGTGAGCGTCGAGCTCTCTTCCGACGGCCGCGGTGATTTGACGGCGACCTCGCTCACCATCGCCGAGGCCGCCTTGCCGATTCTCAAGCTCGCCAGCGACCTGCTTCGGACCCTGGTCGCAGCGGACCGCGGCCAGAGCCGAAATCTGCGAGTGCGGGCCCTCCGGCAGGAGGTTCGGGCGCTCCGGCGCGAAATCCGAGCACGCCGGAGCCCCGATAGCTTCGTGAACCTCGACCCGGACCGCTTGCGCATGCACCAGAGCGGCAGCGGAGAGCTGGAGGATGCCTCCGCGATCGACCGGCTCCCCTCGCTTCAGTTCGACGAGCGTTGGCGCATTTGTCTCGAGGGGCTCGACGCCAACTCGGTCTTCATGTGCGGCAATCGATTGGTGATCGCGACCCAGACCCACGTTGTCGCCGTCTCACGCGACGAGGGCAAGGTGCTCTGGGCGCGCCCCGGCCAGGCGACGACGACCCTGATGGCTGGCTCGGTCTTGATTCGCCTGTCAGCCGACGGCGAGGTCGAGCTCTGCAACGTGGAGGATGGCGAGCCCTACTGCTCGACCCACATCACCCCTCGCATTGGAGGACCGCCTGTGGGCCTGATGGCCGGGGGCGACAACATGCCCCCTATCGCGGTGCTGAGCGAGGGGAGTCACCGCCTCGTCGCGATCGACGTCCGCACGGGCGAGCCTCGGTGGCGTTTTGCCTCCCGCAGCGGCGGCGAGTTCCGAATGACCAAGGTGGGTCGCGTGCTCTTGGTAACCTGTGGCGAGGAGGCGATCCATGCGCTGGATATCGCCACGGGCGAGGATGTGTGGCGCTTTGCCGAGCGTGGATGCTTTCAGTTCAAGCCATTGGTCAGCAACGAGACAGTCATCGCGGCCGCCGTTCGAGGTCGTCGGGAGGGCGCTTTGTTCGCCATCGATCTGTACAGCGGTCAGCCGCGCTGGCGACGAGAGCTTCAGGGGCCACCGACCTCTAATCCATGTGCTGCGGCCCAGGTTGCGCTCGTCTCGACGGCAGGTGAGCAGGCCATGCTTTCCGCGCACTGCCTGAAGGACGGAAAGCTTCTCTGGGAAACGAAAGATCCCGGTCTTGGCATCGGTGGCGCCGGATTGGCCTTCGACGAAACCTGGATCGTGAACGCGCCCTTTGGCCAGCTCAGTGCAATCGACGTGCGCTCGGGCAAGGCTCGCTGGAGCACGAACCTCGCCGACGCGCTGGCTGACGAGATTCCGCGGCGGCTCGAGCCGGTTCTGCGAGGAGGCGCGCTCTTCGTGCCCGCGTCCTCGGTTCACGTCGTGCGCCCGGCGGATGGGCAGAAGCTCTCGGTGAGCCTACCCTGCGATCTGGTTCCTGACCTGATGCGGGTCGACGAGCGCGGCTGGATCTACGTCGCCGAGGAAAGCGGCTACCTCGCCGGCTACGCCCCGAAGCCCATGCTCACGCTGGTCAAGGGCGGCAATCGTCAATCGGCCGGGTAGCAGTTGAACTGCATCGACCAGCCCGAGAGCACGGGGGTGTTCGCCAAGTCGGTCGAGGCTTGGAGCCTGGCGCGGACCTTCAGATAGATCTGCCGGCCCACGCGACCCTCCGACACGAGAAGTCCGCGTACATCGATGACGTTGCCCATCGAGTCGTCGACCACGGCCGAGACCGGGATCTGGTTCTCGAGCTCCTCGACTGACTCCGCGGTGAAGAATTCGAATTCGATCTCGCTATCGCCAGGCGTCGAGCCCGTCCACGTGAGGGAGTCCCAGTCGGGACGCTCCGGTGGAATAGTGCAGATCACCGACGAGTCGTAGGTGTTCTGATAGAATCCGGTGCCGAACTCGGCTCCTGCAGCCGGCACCATGACACGCACCGGGATGCGATTCAGCTCGACGCTCCCGTCCGCCACCGAAACCAGATCGAAATCGAACACCTGATCCACCCCGGTCGAGGCGACGAAGTCGTTGCCGACCCGGAACTCGAAGGAGAGCACGCTCTCGGCGAGGCAATCCTCGCAGGTATCGGTTCCCTGTCCGCCCAGGCAGTTGTTGATCCCCACAGTCGGGCAGATCGTGGCGACGACTTGGCTGACGAACCGCGACTCATCGACGCCCGGGGTTGAGGGGTTGTCCTCCGCGATGACCGTGATGTCGCGTCGAGTGTCGCCGACGAGCGCCCGAACCGCGTCGAGGATACCCGTCGTCAGACCGCTACCATCGCCTGCAATCGTCGAGCGATAGGGTTGACCGCCCTGAGTCACCGATCCTGTAACCCGGCCCAGCTCGTCGGCATCGGCCTCCCCGACCAGGCCATCGTTACCTGGGCTGACGATGGACACGACTTTGATCGCACGCGCCAGGAGCTCGGTCTCCACCTCGGTCCAGGTGATCGGGAGCCGCTTGGTCTCCCAGCTCGGGTCGTCAGCCGTCGTCTGAATTCGGATCTGAAACGGACCCTTGTGGGACTTCGCGCTGCTGCTAGGCTCGACCGCGGCATCTGCGACGGCGTACCAGGTTCCGGCGCTGAGGCTCTTGGTCATCCGCCCCCAGTAGTCGCTGCCTCCCGGGCCTCGGTTGCAGTCTAAGAAGGCCAGACTCGAATCGAGCAAAGCGAGGTTGGTGTACGGGTAGAAGCTTCCCTCCCCGCTCACGAAGGTGCTACGTGCCGAACTGAGCGAGAACCTCACCACGCCATCATAGCCATCGGTCCAGCAGGTCGAGCCACTGCAACGTTTGCAGGTACCGACGGTCCGGGTCGTGAAGTCGTTGCCGAAGTTGACGTTGCTTCCCATGACGGAGACGGACTTGTTGCTCAGATCGCCGAGGTTATGGGCACTCAATGCGTCGCTTGAGTAGAGCATCGCCGGGTCCTGCTCGAGGGGCGGCAAGCGGGTCGCTAGGCCCACGGTCCCATTGAAAGGAGGGTCCTTATACTTTGGGCTCCCCGTGCGAGGCCCGTTGTACATCTCGGCGTCGGTGAAGAGCATGATGACGGGGAGCGCACCGGGACGGAAACAGGGATAGCCCCAGCGGCCCACCGGGCAGCCCTGACGGTTCGGAACCCAGGGGCCAAGGCCCTGACCGGTAGCGACCGAATACATCGCCTGCGTTGCTGCTTCCGGGTTGTCTACGTTGCTGGTCGTCGTGAGCGCCGACACGCCATCGAGCAGATGCTGAAGGTCGTTGGTGACGTCCAGGTGATGGTGATAGGGCGTGTAGCCGTACGGGTGACCGTGCGGCGAGAGCGGCACCTCGTTGAACTGCCCGAGACCCATCCAAACGTCGTCGACCACGCACTTGAGCGCGCCGGTCAGCCCCGTGTCCGCCGCCGTCGCACAGTCGCCCGGATCAATGAATGTGCCTGAGATCAGGTCGTTTACGAGCTGAACCTGCTCGCCGACCATCGATCCGGTCGCGTCCATCAAGATGTACACGTCCGCCGTGCGGATCTTTCCATCGGCCTTGATGTCGGCGCCCAAGGTGTACTCACCGGCCAGGCCGTAGTACGTGGTTTGATAGAGACCATCGTTGCTCGCGTCTCCGTCGCAGGGGATTCGCCAGCCCGGCCCAGGACACTCGTCGGCCGGGTCTGGAACATCGTCTCCGTCGGAGTCGACGATGTTACCGCTACCGCCGATGAGCTGCAGTCCATTGCTGGCCGAGGAATATCCGAGGTTCGCAGAATTGCTTTGCGTGAGGTCGGCGCCGGTTGGGAAGTCCTGGGCCACCGCGCAGGTGGGGTCACTGGAGCCGCACGAAGCAGGTGGGGTAACTGCTGCGGCGTACGCCGCACCGATCGATCCGGGTTCATCGGTCTGACAAGCGGAGACCGAGAACGCAATCGCGACGATGAGAAGAGATCGGGTACGAATATTCATGTTGCCTCCTAGAGGACCGCTCCTGCCTGACAGCTCGGCGCGCCGCCTGATCTCGGAGAAGCGCAGACTTGCCGCTCCGGACAATCGCTGATGTGATCGCAGCACCCGCCGCTCGGGACACATTCCTTACGGCCATCGGGCCACAGATCGACGCACTGAAAACCGCCAGCGCAATCCGCGTTGGTCAAACAGAGCCCGTACTGACCGCAGGCCGTGATGCTGCCAACGCTGGAAGCTTCACACACCGGGGCAGAGGCGCTCGTGCACGCCGAGTTCACGCACGCGGGGTTGGTCGGGTGGTCCGAACCGGCGCATTCTTTGTCGCCGTCACCATCGACGTCGATGCAATACGGGGCTAGGCCGCCGCAATCGAAGTCGTCGTAGCAGGTTCGATGAATGCGCGCGCAGAACCGCGTGCTCGTCCCTTCGCACGAATGATTCATGGGACAATCGTCGTCGAGGCCGCAGGCCATGCGTCGATCGACGCAGGCGCCCGCTTCGCAAGAGAAACCGAGCACGCAATCAAAGGAGCCGTTGCAGCCCGGCGTGGTCTTCACGCATCGGTTGCCCTGCGCGGGCACGTCCATGCACTCGTATTCAGGCAGGCAGTCCTGGTCGACGGTGCACGAGCCGCCCGGCGATGGCTGACACTGATTGATCGACGCGCCTCCAGAGGTCTTGCAACCCGAGGGAATGCAGATCCAGCCGGTGAAGCAATCATTGTCGGTCGCGCAAGGGAATTGATCGGGGCACTCGCGACAGAGTTTGGTCGTTACGCAGGAGCCGTTGCTCCCGACAGAGCCTCCAGAGGTCGCTGAGAAACAGCCACCTCCGTTGGCGCCCGTGCCACCGGATCCCGTAGCACCAGTACCGGCCGTGCCGCCGCTGCCGCCCGACCCGAACATACCGCCGGATCCCGCGCTCCCCCCTGAACCCGACGAGCCACCGCCGTTGAACGGGCCGCCGGTCGTGCCGGGGTCGTCACCGCAACCGACCGCGATCGCGAGAAGAGCTATGGATATTGCCAGCGCACGATAAGCCATTAAACGACCTCATTCCAATAATGACGAAAACTTCTACTACAATCAAATGTGGAGACCTCAGCTTTCTCCTGAAATTGCAGTTTAGGTGATTGCCTATACAGTCCCCGATCGAAGGGGTAACCTCTCCGGGTTATGGCAGGCCCGCCTGGCAGCTCGGAGCACCGCCAGAACGCGGCGAGGCACAAACCTGCCGTGTGGGGCAATCACGGATGTTCGAGCAGTCGCCACCCGTGGGGACGCACTCCTTACGGCCATCCAGCCAGAGCCCGAGGCACTCGAAACCGGCTACACAGTCCCCGGCGTCTTTGCAGAGGCCATACTGCCCGCAGGCGCTGAAAGCGCTGAATTCTCCCACTTCGCAGACGGGCGTATTGCCGGAGCACATCGCGTTGAGGCACGCCACGGGAGAAGGGACGTTCGGGTCCAGGGCGCCCGCGCACTCGGTGGTGCCGTCGTCGTCGATGTCCTCGCATCTCGGCGCGATCCCGGAGCAGTCGAACTCCTCCTCGCAGCTCTGATGCATGCGCATGCAGAATCCAGTCGCATCGAATCGGTGGCAATAGTGACTTTTCGGGCAGCTTTCATCGAAGTAACAAGGCACTCGCCGGTCGATACATACGCCGTCCTCGCATGAGAAACCAAGCACGCAATCGAAGCTCGAGTTGCATCCGGGTGTCGTCTTCACACAGCGCATGCCTTCATCTGGAACCAAGACGCATTCGCGCCCCTCGGTGCAATCCGCAGTAGTGTCGCAGGCGCCAGCGGGGACAAACGCGCACTGCTTGATCGAAGCCCCATCGTTAGTGTCGCAACCCGACTCGATACACAGGTGCCCCACCGGACAGTCCCCATCGCCGTCGCAGAAGCCGGAACTTGGACATGCCGAGCACAGCGCGTTGGTCGCGCATGCGGGCTGAGATCCACCCGACCC
>JBAVOF010000053.1:0-6217 GCA_049691835.1 Polyangiales bacterium | reverse complement strand
CCCAGCAGGATTGGGCTCAGTGCGCCGGACGACGCCGAGGACAGCAAGTGCAGCTCGTAGGCTTTCCAAAGCTCCGGAAGCTTCTCGTCGATCGCTTCGTAGAGTTGTCGCGCGCTGCCGAGCTTCGGGAGCTCGAGCCCCCTGCGAAGCGAATCCAGGTCTCGTCGATGGATGGCTGCGGCGATCAGAATAGCGAAGTAGCGCACGCCGTTGATCGTCCGCATCAACGTGGATGCAGGCAGCGGGTCCTCTACCTCTTCGACGTCGCGCCCGCAAAGCGCAATGCACATCTGGCTCTTGGTGGACCCCGCAACGTCAGCCGCAAGCTCGGCGAGTGTCGTCAGGTTGATGAACAGGTGTCCGTAGAAAATTCCGACGTAGCGAGCACTATCGCCTGGAGGGACCTTGGCGCCCATTCGCCGGTAGGCCCGTTGCATGCCGATGTCGATGCCACGGCCTGTGACCGAGTACGTCAACGGAGTGACGGCACCTGGCATCATCTCTCCGATGTTGCACCAGGTATAGACGTGGAGGGGGTTGGGGTCGGTATCGAGCTCGTTGGGATCGGCCGGTAGTCCCGTGATCGGGCGTGCCTGAAGCCATCGAAGCGCCCCACTGTGATCGATCGCCCATTCCATGTCGAGTGGCGCTCCGTACCGCGCCTCCGCCCGTAGCGCGCTGTCGAGCAGCAGTCTCAACTCTTGCTGGCTCAACACCGGCGCCTCACCCTGCACATCGCTGGTAAGCGTCGACCCATCTCGCATCAGGAGCCAGTGGTCCGGCGCGACATGACCACTGACCAGCGTCTCCCCGAGACCCGCGACGGCGTCGACCACGACTTGATCCCGCCGCGCGTTGACCGGATTGACCGTGAAAAGCACGCCCGCCGTGCGCGCATCGACCATTTGTTGCACGACGACGTTCATCCGGACCTCGACTTGGCCGGCCTTCTCGGCACGGTACGCCACGGCCCGAGGGCTCTCCGCGGCGCGGAGGCATTCTTCGATGGCAGCGCGCAGGGCTGCGGTGCCCTGCACGTTGAGCACGGTCTCGTATTGACCGGCGAACGAAGCCTCGCCCGAATCCTCGCCGATTGCCGACGAGCGAACCGCGACGTTGCCGGCGCCGATAAGATGGTACTGTTCATCGAGGTCATCCGGAAGCGCGCCCACCGTTGCGCCGATCACCACGAAACCCGAGGGCACGTCGAACCCGTACCGCAAGAGGCGAACCAACCCCTCCGCCTTTCCGCCCACCTGCTCGCTCGAGACCGCTTCGAGCGAAATGCACTTGGGCGCGGTCATGCGGTTTTTGCGCGGATCCGCAATCCGCTGATGATCTCGGCCGCGCACCTTTGGGGAAGCGGGAAGGGCGAGGCAAACGCAAGCCGTCGGGCGAGCGACCCGTAGCGTGCGTGCAGCGTCTGGGCGACCTCGTTCGGAGCGCCGACCACCGCGATGCGGCCCAGGAGATCGTCATCGATCAGAGCTCCGATCTCATGCCAACGCCCTGCTTTGGTGAGCCGCCGCAACTCCGGCTGAAGATCGCCGCGCCCCTCCACCTCCAAGACGCTCCTGTATGCGGGCGTGGATGCATAGAACGCGATCTGACTTCGAGTCACGGCACGGGCGCTCTGCAGTTGTTCTTCGTTCTCGCCGGTAACAACGAGCACCTGGGCGCAGATCGTGAAGTCGGACAGCCGACGATTCGAAGCCGCAAGCCCTCTTTGCAGGTTTGGCAGCATGATCTCTCGCAGAGAGCGCTCGGTATGAAAAGGGTGTATCAGCATGCCATCGGCGACCTCGCCGGCCGCCTCGGTCATCCTCGGCCCGACGCCGCCCAGATAGATCGGAGGCGGGCCGCCTTGTGCAGGCCCAGGATTGAAGACCGGTGGCATCAAGGTGTGCGTGTAGAACTCGCCGCGGAAATCGAGCTTCTCGTTTCGGTTCCAGCTCGCCAGGATCGCGCGGACGGCGCGGACGAACTCCTTCATGCGCGCGACGGGCTTGCTCCATGGCATGCTGTAGCGTGCCTCGATGTGCGGCCTGATCTGCGAACCGAGCCCCAGCCAGAAGCGCCCGCCAGAGAACTGCTGTAAGTCATGGGCAAGATTGGCGACGGTCATCGGGGTGCGCGCAAACGCGATCGCGAGTCCGGTTCCGATGTCCAGGGCGGAGTGCTCGGCGGCGAGTACGAGCGGCATGAAGGGCTCGTGCGGCCCTTCGAATGTGAAGCACCCGTCGAAGCCCGCTTCCTCGAGCTCCCGGACTCGGGTGGCGACCTGTTTCATATCGCTTACCAGCAATCCTGCGTCGATCTTCATCTGCTCGGACTCCCGTAAACACAGGCTCGTGGCACGAACCGCCGGACATTGTCAAGCACCGCACGTTCTTGAAAATGGTCCGCCAAAGGTTCTAATCGGAGTGCCGGAGGTTCCGATGACTACACGAACCGGGCTGCTTCCGTTTTGGAAGAACTACGACCGCAAGCTCTATCTCAAGGCCGCGATTGTCGCGGACGAGCTGGGCTACGACTCCTTCTGGATTCCGGAGGCATGGGGTTACGAGGTCTTCTCCCTTCTCACGGAGATCGCCGTTCACACGACGCGGATCAAGCTCGGCACCGGCATCGTCAACTGCTTCAGCCGTTCGCCAGGTCTCTTGGCGACGAATGCCGCAACGGTCGACCAGATCAATGAAGGCCGTCTCATCCTCGGGCTCGGCACCAGCGGCCAACGTGTCATCGAAGGCTTCCATGCACGAGAGTTCAAGAAGCCCCTCACGCGGCTGCGCGACGTGATTCGTGTGGTCAAGACGCTGCTCAGCGGCTTTGGCTATGCCGACGAGTGCAAGAGGATCGACGAGCTCTATCGAGACAAGAAAACCCGGGCACAGGCGACGGCTGCGGTCTCTGACGAGATGATCGAGGCGCTCAGCATTGCGGGCGATCCGAAATACTGCATCGCCGAGCTCCGACGCCGTCGCCAATACGGGATCGACCTTCCGATCCTGAATCTCCCGACCAATCTGCCGTGGGAGATGGTCGAGCTGTTCATTCGTACGATGGCGCCGTCCGGCTAGCATTTTTTGGTCTCCGCGGTTCTATTGTTATCTTGGAGCCATGTGGGGGGGTCGCTACAACGCGCGGCGCGGGTTTGGCCGAGGGCTGGGTCTGTGCGCTCTCATGGGCGCGCTGAGCTGCAACGTCTACGACTCGAGCTTGATCGAGGGCGGCACTGCCGGCCTGCCGAATCGACCGGCCCCCGACACGAGCTCTTCCGACGATGCCGTGTCGGCGGTCTTCGCGCTCAAGGACATCTTCATTCGGCAGTCGGCAGAGATGGCGGCCCACATTGGTATCGACTTGGACGCCACGAGCACCACCGGCCCCAACGACGCGACATGCGTTCCCCGGACGGAGGATGGTAAGGTCGTCGGTCAGCCGGTCGTCGATGGCGAAGGAGGCATCGACAACTCCCTGGGCGCGCATGTGCTCTCGACCACGACAAGCGTTCTTCCCTGCCTCGAAGACAACCTGGCGCTCACCCAGGGCCGTGGCGTGGGTACGATCCTGCTCTGGGTACGATCCTGGAACGGACTGCCGGACGACGCGAGCGTGACCGCGATGCTCACGACCGCCGTCGACGGGACGAGCGAAGATCCATCACTGGTGGGCTTCGGGGGGAACGGCCCGTTCAATCTCGTCTACCTGAGCGGGGGTCAGGACGTCGAGGCACCCGACCCCGGATGGGACAACCAGGACTCCTGGTTCATCGACCCCGTCGACTTCGATGTGGACGAATCCGGAACGGCCAACGTCGACTTGCCGAAGGTTCAGCAGGTCGATGCGTACGTGGCCTTCGGCCGCCTGGTCGTGCCGCTTTTGCCCGGCACGGAATTCAAGCTGATCGCTGGTGATGGCTCCTTGCCGAGCGACGGCGCCATGACGGTCGTGGTCAACGGTGGCGTCATGATGGGCGACATCAGTGAAGGCGGTTCCAAGCTCGAACGTGGGCTGTTCGCGGGCCGGTTCAGCCTCGATAAGCTCGGGGAGGCCACACCGAGGATCGGGATGTGTGCCCTCAACGCCACGGTAATCGAAACCGCCCTGGGTCAATTCGCCGACATTCAGCAGTCCCCGCAAAACGATGCAACCGGCGCAGAGTGCGATGCTTTCAGCTTGGGCGTGACCTTCAATGGCGTCGCGGGACGGATCGCCGGCCTGGCGCCGTTCTCACGACCCGAGCTCCAACCCTGCGCCGCGCAGGGCCCGATCGTCACCGACTACTGTTGCCCGAGTCAGTGGGCGACCGGCAAGACGCGACCGGAGACTTGCAACACACCGGAAAAGGCGATCAAGGCGACTCGCTTCGACGCGCTTCCGCGTGAGCTCGTCGTGATCCCGGTCCCCGAGCCAAGCGGGTTCTAACGTCTCGGGTGCCGTTCAGCCGCCTGCGCTTCGGCGCTTCCGCACCGAATCCGCGAGGCCCTCGATCACAGGCACGGTCACGTCCCAACTCATGCAGGCGTCGGTGATGCTCTGCCCATACGTGAGCTCGACCCCCCGCTCCTGATCCTGCCGTCCGCCGACCAGGAAGCTCTCGAGCATGACGCCGAACACGGCCGTGCTGCCCTGAGCGACCTGCTGACCCACCGCGATCGCGACCCCTGCCTGCCTTTCGTGGTCCTTCCCGCTATTGGAGTGGCTGCAGTCGATCATGACTCGCCCCTGCAGGCCCGCTCCTTCGAGCATCCGCACGGTTTCGGCGACTTGCTCCGGCTGATAGTTGGGCTTTCCGGCCCCTCCTCGGAGTATGACGTGACAGTCGAGATTGCCCTTGGTCGCCACGATCGCCGTGAGGCCTTGTTTCGTGACCGAGAGAAAATGATGCGGATTGCGGGCCGCTTTGACGGCCTCCACAGCGATGATCACGGTGCCACGGGTGCCGTTCTTGAAACCAACGGGCATGGACAAACCGCTCGCCAGCTCTCGATGCACCTGGCTCTCCGTCGTGCGTGCGCCGATCGCCCCCCAGGACACGAGGTCTGCAACAAACTGCGGCGAGATCGGGTCGAGGAACTCCGTGCCGGCCGGCAAACCTAGCTCGGCGAGCGAGCTGAGCAGGCCACGCGCCACGCGAAGACCATGATTGATGTCAAAGCTCCCATCGAGCTTCGGATCGTTGATCAGTCCCTTCCAACCGACCGTCGTACGTGGCTTCTCGAAATACGTTCGCATCACCACGAAGAGCTCGTCCGTATGCTCATCGCGCAGCGCCTTGAGGCGACGGGCGTAATCGAGAGCGGCGGTGGGGTCGTGGATCGAGCAAGGCCCCACCACCACGAGAAGTCGGTCGTTCTTGCCATGTACGATGTCGCTGATCTCTTGGCGGGCCTGCGCAATCCGCGCGATCGCTTGCTCCCCAGGATGGATCTCCTCCATCAGGATTGCCGGCGGGATTAGCGGGCGTAGGCCTTCGATCCGGACGTCGTCGGTAGGCGGTCTGAACATGGCAGCGGGTTTCCTAGCATGGAAGGGCGACTGCGTCTCGGATCGACGCCCCGCGCGCAGTGCTGTGCTACATGGCCGCCTCGTGGCGGTGTTCGTTCGGCTCTTTCCCCTCTGGGTCGCCCTCGGCGGTGTCGTGGCGCTGGTTTATCCGCCCGCGTTCGTGTGGTTCCTCGGCTATGGGCTGATCACGCCTGGGCTTCAGATCATCATGCTCGGCATGGGGCTCACGTTGGAGGTTTCGGACTTCTCGCGTGTGCTCCGCGCTCCGGTACCCATCCTCGGGGGCGTGCTCTTGCAGTACACGGTCATGCCGCTTCTCGGCTGGGGGATCGGTGAGCTCTTCGCGCTGCCCGCACCGTTCGCAGTCGGCTTGATTCTCGTTTGCTGCTGCCCCGGCGGGACGGCCTCCAACGTGATCGCGTATTTGGCCAGGGCCGATGTCGCGCTCTCCGTCTCGATGACCGCGCTGTCGACGATGCTTGCAGCGGCGTGCACGCCTCTTCTCACCAACTGGATCGTGGGAAGCAGAGTCGACGTCCAGGGCTGGGCCTTGTTCGGGAGCACTGCCGAGGTCGTGCTTCTGCCCGTCGCGATTGGGCTCGTCCTGCGCCACTACCTGCCACGGGTCACCGCGAAGCTCCTTCCCGCTGCTCCGGCCGCAGCTGTGCTGATGATCGTGATGATCGTCGCCGCGATCCTCGGAGCC
>JBAVOF010000052.1:0-2829 GCA_049691835.1 Polyangiales bacterium | reverse complement strand
CCAGCTTGGACTGCGCGTAGGAGGCCCAGCCTTCGTACTTGCGGTTCTCGAAGTGGAGGTCGTCGAGATCGATGACGCCTTCACGGCCCATCGCCTTGTCGTGGTAGCAGCTCGAAACCGCGACCACGCGCGCGGGCGCGCTCTTCTTGAGGGTGTCGAGGAGGAGCTCCGTCAGGAGAAAATGCCCCCTGCTTCGCGAGCTGTTTCGCGGTGACGAAACCGATGCCGGAGTTGGCGCCAGTCACGATCGCGCGGCGGCCCTGCTCGCCTTGCAGGTGGCAGAAGGCGCAGGGGCAGGTGAGGCTCACGCTTGTCATTTTCGGCTCCCGAAGGCACTGTATTCGTCCGCTCTGGCCTTCACGGAGGAGCAGTCAGCTTGGAGGTCCGAACCAACTCCCCCATGCGGTCCGTGCCAGACGACTATTGTCCGGCAGGCTCTGCGCGCTGGTTCCAAATCCCCTCCGGGCACGACGCGGGAAAGACGATCTTCTACTACGACCACGTCATCGGCGACGGTGCGCCGCTCCGGCTCATCGCGCTCGACCACGTCGGCTTTGGCGCATCCGACCAAGCCACGTTCGAGATGGTCGACATGCACCACTCCGACAACTTGCGACAGCTCGTCGCGCACCTCGATCTGCGGCAGGTGACGCTCGTGATCCACGACTGGGGCGGACCCATCGGCATTGGCGCGTTCGAAGAGGCGATGGATCGCGTCACGAGCCTCGTGGTACTCAACAGCACGATTTTTCCGATGCCCGACGATGGCATCACGTACGCGAACTGGCCGTGGAGCCGACTGCCGTGGAGCGAGTTTCCCTCGGTCGTGCCGGACAGCGTATGGGGAGGCGCGGCCGCCGGGGTCGTGCTCGACGCCTTTCCCGCTCCGATCCCCGTGATGCTCGCAAAGTCCATGCTTTATCAGATGCGGTTTGCCGTGCGTTCGTTCCGGCGGCACTCGCCTCTCTGGGTGTTCTCGGAATCCCTGCGCAGCAAGGCCAACGCCCGAAGCTCAAAGCGCAACGTGTTCCAGACCCCGGTCTGGGGTCACGGCTACACGTATTCCGATCCCGTCGTCGGCGAGCAGGACAATCGCAAATACTACCGCTCCATGCAGGCGTCCCTCCCCGCGCGCTGGGGACGCGCAGGCGCGAACATCCCGGTTGCAGGACACTTCGGCGACTGGGATCCGTGCGGCAAGGATTCCGTCATTCGCCAGTGGCAGGAAGCTCTGCCCAGCATGCGCGAGCGAACCTACGTCTACCCGGGATTCGGCCACTTCATCGAGGAGTACAAAGGTGCCGAGATCGCCGCCTCCATCCTGGAGCTGAACGAGCTCAAATAGAAAAGTGCAGCTCAGGGTGGCCGACGGCGACGGTGAGTGTCCAAACGGGCAACGCGTTCATCGACAACGCTGACGGCGACATTTGCGTCGAGGAGGTGGGGACGAGGACTAGTTGAGCAGGGTTCGTTCGCGGTTTCTGACGCTGATGATGGGGTGGCGGCCTAGGAGCCAGGTGGGGTTATCGCCTGGGGGGAGGATTTTTAGGCGGCCGCCATGTTCGCCTTCTAGGTGGCAGAACGCGCAGGGGCTCGTGAGGTTTTCTGGGTCGTCGGTGCCGCCGTTGGCGCGGTACTTCACGTGGTGGAGGGTGACGTTGCGGTTTTGGCAGACGGGGTTGGTGCAGCGGTAGCGATCGCGGCGGTAGATCATTTCCCAGCGATCCGAGATGCCTAGGTGGGGGACCCAGGTTTGCCAGAAGGTTGTGCAGAGGAATTTGATGAAGCTTTCGTTGGGGAAGTTTTTTCGGTGGAGGCGTTCGAGTTGGCGGTAGTGGAGGAGGACGTCGCCGGGGACGCGGATGCGGAGGGTTACTTTGGCGGCGGGGGTTACGGATATCTGGACAGTGGGATCGAGCTCGGGCGCGCCGGCCCCATCTTTGCCGGCGCGTCCATCGGGTTCGTCGGGTTCGGATGGACGATCGCGGATGACTCTTCGCAGGAGCTCGCCGCTCAGGATGGCTCGTTCGAGCGCCTGCATTTGCTCGACTTGCTGTTCGCTTGGTGGGGAGTGATCCGATTCGTTGAGGAAGCGGGTGGCCATTTCTACGGCTTGGACTTCTTCGCGGAGGTGTTTGAAGGTGCGGCGGGTGGCGAGGGTGAGCCAGGCGCGTTCGGTGGTGGGGGTGGCGACGCGGGCGATGAGGTGGGCGGCTTCGAAGCCGATCTGGCCTCGTTGGAGGGCGTCGGCGACTTGGTCGAGGCCTTGGCTGCGGCGGGCGAGGCTGAGCTTGCTGCGGAGGGAGGCGCGCGACATGCCGAGGCGTTCGCGCGCGTAGTGTGCTTCGCTGGCGAAGCCGAGGGCCTGCCAGCCGTGGAGTGCGAGGAAGCGTTCTGCGATACGGCCAAAGAACAGGTCGCGACTGGCGAGCTCGGCGCTGTAGTGACGGATGCGTGCGTCGAGCGCCTCGAGGCTGAACGGAAGTTCGTCGAGATCGGGTGCCTCACCTGCATGGGGCTTTGTGCCGGCCGCGGGGCGGCTCCGAAGCTCCGCGTCGGCATGAAGATGCTGCAGACGCTGCATCTCGGCGCGCCAGGCCGTGTCCTCGGCTTCGAGTGTTGCCGCGACGTCGTCTTCGGCGGGATCGATGAGCTCGAGCAGAGAGATGGTGCCCTCGGCAAGGACCGAGCCGAGCCAGTGCTCGCCGCTGCACTTGCCATCCATGTGCTCGACCATCATGCGCGTGGCTTCGAGCGCCCACGCTTCTTCGAGCGGTACGGTGAGTGAGAGCGTGCGCGCGAGCTCGTCGTCGTCGGGCGGCGCCGGTG
>JBAVOF010000051.1:0-4590 GCA_049691835.1 Polyangiales bacterium | reverse complement strand
GCGCGCATCTTGCGCACGAAGTCCCGCTCGTCCCCCTGGCTCCCGCCCGAGTAGTACCTAAACTCCACACGCCCTTCGGTCTCCTTGCTGAGGCTCCGGCCCCAGGCCTTGAGAATCTTGCCGAACGCGGAGCCAGCCGGCGCAAGGGTCGCATAACGGATGATGGTTCTGCCCTCCGCCTCGGCGCGGGGGGTCGGGGAGCCGCCGACGAGCACACAAGCCAGCGCCAACACAAACACGAGCCAGGATTTTCTCGCCGCTCTCTTCACGCCCTACTCCAGGAGCTCGTCGCGGAGGCGCTCGAGGTCCGCTTCGGAACGACCGAGGCCTTCGATGAGAAACGACTCGAGGCTTCCATGCCGCTCGATGATCTCCGCATGTGCGGCTTGTAGACTCTGCTCTTTCACGTACAAGAGACCTTCGACGCTCGACAAGGCGATCTCTTCACCCTCCGGCCCGCCCTTGCTCGACGCGAAGCGCCGGATCATCTCCAGCATCTTGTCATTGTCGTCCTTGCGAAACCGATTGGACAGCAGGTAGTCCTCGAGCACCGTGTCCCAGGCCACCCCCAGTGCAGACAAGACGATTGCGGCACCGAACCCGGCTCGGTCCTTGCCTTGGGTGCAGTGAAAGACGAGCGGCCGGTTCGCAGGGTCACTCAGCGCCGCGAGCAAGGCCGCGTACTGCGCGGTGAAGTCGCGCACCAACATGCGATTGACCCTATCGAGAAGGTTCGGCGGCACCTGCGAAAAATCTCCCTTCAGGAACATCGGAATGAGCTTCGCAAACAGGTCGCTCGACGCTATCGGCAACGGCACGAGCCGTGCGCCCGGCGGCAAGCGTCCCTGCCCTCGCGCAGACACTTCCTCGGGCGACCTCAAATCGACCACGCTCTTGATTCCGAGCGCACCGAGCTTGCCGACATCGTCTTCACTGAGTTGACTCAGCTCGCCGGAGCGATACACGAGGCCCCATCTGACGCGCCGACCGTCGACGGCTGCGTACCCCCCGAGGTCACGAAAATTCGGTTGCCCGGTCAATGCGATATGGCGGTTCACAAGTCCCCTCTATGGTCCGCTCGCGCGCAGAACGCCATCCCCGAGCGCGCTCAGCTCAGCGCCTGCAGCGTTTCCAGGTCCTGCACGGCAGTCACGAGCCGCGAGATGTTTGCCGCGGTTGTCTCCCTGCCGTAGTTCTGCGTTGGGGTGATCAGCCATCCGATCACGAGCCCCCAAATCGCGGCCTGCCGATAGCGCAGCCAGGCCTCGTCCGGGTCGGGCGGCTCATCGACGCCGTGCCGCCGGAGCTCATCCAGGTAGAACCCAATCAATGCGCGCTCGTGCTTACGGCGCTCGACGGAAGGAAGTCCGGTCACCAAGAGATAGCTGAGGTCGTGTGCCCAGCGTCCTTTCACCATCAGCTGCCAATCGAGAAACCCGCCATGCCCATCGGGCAAGAGATAGGTGTTGCCGATGTGCGGGTCTCCATGAAGCAAGGTCTGCGGCCCGGAAGCAAGCATTCGTTGAGCCTTCTCAAGGGCATTCCAAAGCTCATCGACCGTCCTGCGGAGCGGCTCGATCGCCGCTGCTTTGTATGCGTTCGTTTCGACTTGGTGGCGGACCAACTCGAGTCCCAGCGCTTGGAAGACCGGAAACATGCCTCCGGCCACCGGCGTCGCGAGCCAAGCCAGCTCCGCTTCAAACGAGGGACTTTCCCAGAACCGCGCGTGCAACGCTGCGACGGTCGCCACCAACGAGGCGATCTCGTCGACCGTGACCAGCGTCATCGCGTTCGGAAACCTCGCCCCCCGCAGCGTCAGATCCTCCATCAGCACGCCAAATGTTCGATGCGATTCGTCGAAGATGCTTCCAAAGCACATGGGCGCCTCAATCGCGAGCTCGGGCCGAATCGTGCGGTAGAACCGAACCTCGTTGACGTACATTGCGTCCGGCGCATGGGGGTACCGACGCTGATAAGCGCCAATCGCAAAGAAGAGCGCCGGTCGGAGACGCGAGCCAAACGGAAGAGCGCGGAGCAGCGCGAACGTCTTGCCTGTGATCTGAATCGCGGCCGGGCCAAAGCGTAGGCCCCCGCGTAGGAGGACGGTCTTGAGCATCATGCGCCTAGGCAGGCCGAGGTCGGCCTCGTAGGAGAGCTCGAGCACGACGCGGTCCGCGGTCGAGGCGATTCCGTCGCCGCGACGCGCGCTTTCCACTACGTGCACGCTCGACACGACAACCCCCGGATGGCGCTCGACGAGCATGGCTGTAAGCACCTCTGGAGTCAGCCCTTCGAGGCTAGAGGGAACACGGAGCGGGGGCATGGCGGACGCGCTACCGACCTTCGGCACGTCGCTTGAGGTCCTCGTTGAATCCGGCGTACGAAGGCCCTAGCTGCGCCTTGAGCAGGGCCCAGACCAGTGGTGCGAGCAGGCCCGAGAAATCCTCGCCATGGACAAACCGTGTCCGCCGCCCGCCGTCTCGGGGCTCCAACACGAAGAAGTGGCTCCCGGTGACCAGCCCGGTCGGACCCCCGCGCCATCGGAGCTCGCGCGCCTCGTCGACCCGCTCGATGACGATCGGAACGCGGGCTACCCGGCCCAGCAAACTGAACTCGACCCGCCCCCGATCACCCACCACGGGCCGCCCCCGCAGCTTGAAGTGCCGGCTCCATTCGTCATGCCGGTCGACGTCCACCAGCTGTTGCCACACCTCGGCCGGCGGCGCATCGATCGTCGTTTCGGTCTCGTACCTGATCATCGGCGACGATGCTGTCACGAACGCCGCCCTCGAGCCAGCGAGTCCTAGGCCACTTGATTCGCCTCGGGGGCGATCGAGTCTCGATCCCAGATTCGACGGGCTTCGGCTTCACTATCGAGAAAGGAATCCCAGAGATGCATCGCCGCGTAGGCCCGCCAGGGCCGCCAGGCCTCGGCGCGGGTCTCGAGCTCTACGACGGAGACCTGCGTCCCATCGTCCGACAGAGCCCTGCG
Source organism: Polyangiales bacterium (assembly GCA_049691835.1). Lineage (GTDB taxonomy): Bacteria > Myxococcota_A > Polyangia > Polyangiales > Houyiibacteriaceae > SG8-38. The sequence goes on along the minus strand of JBAVOF010000051.1, from coordinate 1,598 downwards.
CAGCCAGTGATTGTTGCAGGGGAACGCGTCCGGTTCCCGGTACACGCGCATCGCAATGTACTCGGCCGTGTTATTACTCAGATCCGCGATCGAACGTAGCCCGTCGACCGCCGCATCGAGCGAAGGCGAGCCATCCAGGCGAAGCGCGCCCTCGTGAACCGCTTTCGCGAGCGCCTGAATCGAACGGCTGCGACGCTTAGGCACACCGACTGACTCGAGCTTTGCCGTGCTCAACGTATACGGCGAGGGAAACAGGTGCGTAAGCGATGGTTGTGAGGTCTGGATTGGCTCGCCGTATTTGTCGACGATGCGGTCCATCAGCTCGGACGCCTCGTCAGGATGGATGTGTTGACTGAGGAGCATCATCACGGCCGTCTCGAAGTGATCGAATGCGCCGGGGACGCGAAGGCCTGGGGTTGCTCGCATGCACCGGCGTAGCGTCGGATCAGCGCCGAGCTGGGCCGCAATGGACTCGATCGGCGCATCGAGGTCGAATAAGCGCCGAACGCCAGACACCACATCGAGCAGGTGCGCGCAGAGCGAGCTGCTCACCCGGACCGATAGCGCGGCCTGCTCTGGGTCGTAGGTCACGCAGAGCTCACCGGCGATCTTTCCAAACGACGTCGTCCTGTAGTAGCGATCGGCGACGACTTGCTCGACTCCTGACACCGTCCACGGCTCCAAAAACCGAAGCATCCGGCCCCAAGGGAAGGGATTGTCAATCGGGATCTCGAGCTCGAGCCGGCCGGCCGGCCTGTTGGGATTTCGGCGCAGGGCGGTTGGCGCGCAACCATAGACTTCGTGAATCACCGCGTTGAACCGGCGAACGCTTCCGAAGCCTGCGGCCTGCGCAACGTGTGTCATCGACAGGCCTGTGCTCTCGATCAGTCGCCGGGCGAAGTGGGCTCGGCGAATGCGCGCGACTTGAACCGGAGACGTGCCCAAGTGCTTGGTGAAGAGCCTTCGGAGCTGTCGCGCCCCAATGCCGAGGCGTTCGCACAACGCGTCGATGCTCGCGTGATCGAGCACGCCGTCTTCGATCAAACGGAGCGCGCGGGCGACACTGGCAGACGTGCCGTTGGACGCGATCGTTCCGGACGTCGCGTCCGGCTTACACTTGCCGCACGCACGGAAGCCTTTGGCCTCTGCTTGCGCAGGCGTGTCGAAACACACGACGTGTTCAGGAGCAGGCTTCCTCGCAGAGCAGCTCGGCTTGCAATACAGACCAGTCGTCGTAACCGCGGCTACGAATCGACCATCAAACCGGGCATCTTTGCTAAGAAACGCCTGGAGGTTTTCAGGCGCGGCAACGGGCATAAGTGAGTTGTTAGACTAACCCGTTTGCGACCATTCCGTCAGCACTTTTCGGACGGAATCGCGACTGCGCGCCGCACCTACATGTGCTGGTCGGTCGGAGTTTGTAAGTCAGCTCACAAATCGTGAGACACCAAGCTCGGAACGAGTCCGGTGCGTCACGGGATCGCGGCGAGACAGTCCGGTGAGCAGCTTCCCGAGGCGCCGCTGTTGACGCCGTCGTCGCAGACTTCGCCCGCCGTGCTGTTCACGATTCCGTCACCACAGACGACCCAGGTGCAGTC
>JBAVOF010000050.1:0-1623 GCA_049691835.1 Polyangiales bacterium | reverse complement strand
CATTGCGCCCGTGCTGTCGACCTCGCTCTATTTCGTGGTGTTCGGTGCCGCCATCGGTGCGCGCATCACGGAGGTCGAGGGTATCAGCTATGGCGCCTTCATCGTTCCCGGGTTGATCATGCTGTCGCTGCTGACGCAGAGCATCACGAACGCGTCGTTCGGCATCTACTTTCCCAAGTTCACGGGAACGATCTACGAGCTCCTGTCCGCGCCCGTTTCGTATCTCGAGATCGTCATCAGCTATGTCGGCGCGGCCGCGACCAAGTCGATCATCCTCGGCCTGATCATCCTGGCGACGTCGGTCCTGTTCGTGCCGGTGAAGATCGACCATCCCGTGTGGATGGTGGTGTTCCTGCTGCTCACCGCAGTGACGTTCAGCCTCGTCGGATTCATCATCGGCATCTGGGCCGACGGATTCGAGAAGCTGAACGTCGTGCCGCTGCTGATCGTCACGCCACTGACGTTTCTGGGCGGCAGCTTCTATGCGATCGACATGCTGCCGCCGGTGTGGCAGAAGGTCAGCCTGTTCAACCCGATCGTGTATCTGATCAGCGGGTTCCGCTGGAGCTTCTACGGCATCGCCGACGTGAGCCTCGGCGTCAGCCTGGGCATGACCGCGGCGTTCATGGCGATATCTCTCGCGGTCGTGGCGTGGATCTTCAGGACGGGCTATCGGCTCAAGACGTAGGAACCCTACGCCGGCGCGTGCCAGCCCGCGTCGGCCCACAGTTCGCCGCTCACGGCCGAATTGACGAGCATGAAGCAGATTGCGTCGGCGATCTCGTCGGGACGGATCAGGCGGCTCAACTGGGTGAACGGCAGGATGTGCTTGCTGATGTAGTCGTCGCCCAGCGTGCGCACCATCGGCGTGTCGGTGAATCCCGGGTGGATGAGACCGCAGCGCACGCCGTAGTACACGGCTTCCTTCATGATGGTCGCGGCGGCGCCCTCGAGGCCGGCCTTGGCGCTGGCGTAGGAGATCTGGCCGCGATTGCCTTGCGAGGAAACCGAGCCGATGAACACGATCGCCCCTTGCATCCGCTCGGAGGGGTGCCACCGGCCGAGGCCGCGGGCGGCGCGATTCTCGGCAATGCGCCCGATCATTTCGAGCGCCCAGTAGACGGGCGCCACGAGGTTCACGTCCATGACTTGCTTGAACCGGTCGACCGGATAGATGCGCGCCTTGCCCGAGACCTTGTCGATGCGGACCGCGAGATCGTCGCGCGTGATGCCGGCGGCCGGCACGCACATGGTGACGGTGTCGAACTCGCTGCTGATGGAATCGAACACCGAGGCGCGGAACGCCTCGTCGGTCGTGTCGCCACGGTAGGGAAAGGCGACCTTCCGCCCGGCCGCCGCGTTGACTTCGGCGCAGACGCGGTCGATGCTCTCGCCGATGTCCACGAGCGCCATCGCGCGCACGTTGCGCTTCGCCAACTCGGTGGCGACGGCCCGGCCGATGCCGCTGGCGGCACCCGTGATTACCCCGACTTTCCCTGCGACATCCATAGCGGCTCCTGGCTGGTTTGCTGCACTGCACCATGCTAACCGCTTCGTCCACCGATGTCACGGGCACAGATCAAATTTGGTGCGGTCGCGCCAAATGCCTCTCTTGCGTATGAT